>NZ_JBFADM010000055.1:0-27168 GCF_040641355.1 Streptomyces sp. NPDC020996 | reverse complement strand
CCGCGCACAGAGCCGCATCCGACCCGCACCCGTCGTCCCTGGTCCCGGCGTCCGACCTCAGGGGCGCGAGGAACCGCGCACAGAGCCGCATCCGACCCGCACCCGTCGTCCCTGGTCCCGGCGTCCGACCTCAGGGGCGCGAGGAACCGCGCACAGAGCCGCATCCGATCCCCACCCGACGTCCCGCGTCCCGGCGTCCGACCTCAGGGGCGCGAGGAACCGCGCACAGAGCCGCATCCGACCCCCACCCGACGTCCCGCGTCCCGGCGTCCGACCTCAGGGGCGCGAGGAACCGCGCACAGAGCCAGAACCAACCCGCACCGGAAACCCGCCAACCGTCGGAGACGCTACGCCGCCTTGGCCTTGGTCGCGTACATGTCCACGTACTCCTGCCCCGACAGCCGCATGACCTCCGTCATCACGGAGTCGGTCACCGCCCGCAGCACGTACCGGTCCCGGTCCATCCCCTCGTACCGGGAGAACTCCATGGGCTCGCCGAAGCGGACGGTCACCCGCGCGGGCCGCGGCATCCCCGCACCGCCCGGCTGGATCTTGTCCGTGCCGATCATGGCGAACGGCACCACCGGCGCGCCCGTCATCAGGGTGAGCCGGGCGATGCCGGTACGGCCCCGGTACAGCCGCCCGTCGGGCGACCGCGTGCCCTCGGGGTAGATGCCGAAGACCTTGCCCTCCTCGAGGATCCGACGCCCGGTCATCAGCGCGGCGACACCGCCCTTGCCGCCGTCGCGGTCGACCGGGATCATGCCGACGCCGGTGAAGAACCAGGCCATCAGCCGGCCCTTGAGCCCCTTGCCGGTGACGTACTCGTCCTTGCCGATGAAGAAGACCTGCCGGTCGCAGACCAGCGGCAGGATCATCGAGTCGATGAACGTGAGGTGGTTGCCGGCCAGGATGACCGGACCGTCGCCGGGGATGCGCTCCGCGCCCTCCACCCGTGGGCGGAACATCAGGCGCATGATCGGTCCGAGCACTGCCTTGATGAGCGCGAAGCGGGACAACGGGCCCTCCGGAGTCAAGGGATGCGGTACGAGTCTGTGCAGGTGAGGACGATACTCGCGGTCACGGCCGTCGCGCACATCGGGCGCGGCCGGTTCACCCAGGTCTTACGCAGTGTTGACCCGTCCTCACCTGCGGTCGGGCCGCGTTGCGCCGCCGTAATCCCGCCGGAACGGTGTGACGGAGGTCGCGCGTCCGGCGGAGCGCGGCCCGCGCCCACGCCGGCCGTCGCCCCCGGCCGGCCACCCGTTCGCGCGCCGAGATGAGGCCGACGAGCCGTCAGACAGGTGTTCCCGTACGACCATCCCCTGTCACCCGCGCGTTCCGCCCGGGGTCTCCCTCCGGTCACCGACGCACACCTACGATCGGCCGGCATCAACGGCGAGGGGCCGAAAACAGGAGGCGCTCATGACAACGCAGGGGTCGGACAAGCAGACGGGCGGGACCGGGCGGAGGGCGCTGCTCGGTGCGGCGGTGCTCGGCGCGGGCGGGGCGGTCCTGTCCCTGTCCGGCACGGCGCGGGCCGCCGAGCCGGCCGGACGCGGCACCGGCGGCCTCCGTAGCCTGCCCGTGCCGACGATCATCGGCCACCGCGGCGCCAGCGGCTACCGCCCGGAGCACACCTTCGGCTCCTACCAGCTCGCCCTCGACCTCGGCGCCGACATCGTCGAGGCCGGCGACCTGGTGCCCACCAAGGACGGCCACCTGGTCTGCCGTCACGAGCCGGAGATCGGCGGCACGACCGACGTCGCGGACCACCCCGAGTTCGCCGGCCGCAGGACCACCAAGGTCATCGACGGCGTCTCCACGACCGGCTGGTTCACCGAGGACTTCACGCTCGCCGAGCTGAAGACCCTCCGCGCGGTCGAGCGCATCCCCGCCAACCGGCCGCACAACACCCTCTACAACGGCCGCTGGGAGATCCCCACGTTCGAAGAGGTCCTGAAGTGGCAGGACGAGCAGACCCGCAAGCGCGGCAAGCAGGTCTGGATCTACCCGGAGACCAAGCACCCCACCTACTTCCGCAAGCTGGGCCTCGGCCTGGAGGAGCGGGTCGCCAAGCTGCTGCACAAGTACGGCAAGGACAAGCGGAACTCGCCGGTCATCCTGCAGTCCTTCGAGCCGACCAGCATCCAGCGCCTGAACACGCTGGTCGACAACCCCCTGGTCGTCCTGCTCTCCTCGGCGGGCAGCCGCCCCTGGGACTTCGTCGAGGCGGGCGACCCGCGCACCGTCGCCGACCTGATCACGCCGAAGGGCCTGCGCGAGATCGCCGGTTACGCACAGGGCATCGGCCCCACCCTCGACCTGGTGATCCCGAAGGACGCGAGCGGCAACCTCACCACGCCCACCACCCTGGTCAAGGACGCCCACGCGGTCGGCCTGATCCTGCACCCCTACACCATGCGCAACGAGAACCCCTTCCTGCCCGCGGGCTTCCGCAAGGGCACGGACCCCGACGGCTACGGAGACGTCTTCGGCGCCTTCAGGACGTACTTCGCGACCGGCATCGACGGCGTCTTCACCGACAACGCCGACACCGGCCTGCTGGCCCGCCAGGACTTCGTCAACGGCTGACGCCCCGGCCCCGGATGGGGTGAGGAAACGGCCGCCCGGCAACCTGACGCCGGGCGGCCGCGTTCTGTGCCGTATGACGCCAGACTTGACCGCCGGGACACCCGACCCAGTGGCCGTGGCCCCCGGCCTGGTCGCCGCCCTGCGCCCGCTGCTCGCCGCCGAGGCGTCCGCGGAGGCCCCCGCCTGCGGCGCCGAGCCGGGCGACCTGGAACAGGCGGTCTGGTTGCGGCTCTTCGAACGCCTCCACGCCGAAGGACCCCCGAAGGACCCGCCCGGCTGGCTGCGCGCGGCCGTCCGCGGCGAGGCCCGCCGCACCCTCCGCACGGCCCGCAGCGAGCGGCCGTACGCCGAGGAACCGGTGGACGACCCCGGCCGCGATCCCGCGCAGGCCGCCCTCGCGGCCGCCCGCCGCCGGGCCCTGCGCGAAGCCGTCCGCCGCCTGCCGGGCCGCTGCCCCCGGCTGCTGGCGGCGCTGCTGTCCCCGACGGACCCGACCTACCGGGAGATCGCCGGGGAGTTGGGTATCTCACAGGGCAGCCTGGGGCCGGAACGTTCCAGATGTCTGGGATGTCTGCGACGTTTGCTCACAAGGGAGGTTGCGGCCCGTGAAGTGCGGGGATAGGAGTGAGGGACGACCGGCGATCAGGTGAGCGGGAGGCGTGCGCACATGGGCATGAGCGTGACCATCTCGGTGGCGACCGAGCAGGACGCGGAGCAGATCTTCAAGCTCCAGTACCTGTGCTTCCAGGGCGAGGCGGCCCTGTACGGCAACTACCGCATAGACCCGCTCGTCCAGAGCCTCGACTCGGTCCGCCAGGAAGTGGCCGCGGACTGCGTGTACGTGGCCCGGCTCGGCGACGAGGTGGTCGGCTCGGTGCGCGGACGCGTCCTGGAGGACGGCTCCGCCTCCATCGGCAGGCTCTGCGTCCACCCCCGCCTCCAGGGCCACGGCATCGGCGCGCGCCTGCTGCGGGCCGCGGAGTCGGCGCTCGCCGAGGAGCGCGGCGCGACGAGGTTCCGCCTGTCCACCGGCCACCGCAGCGAGGGCAACCTGCGCCTGTACCGCCGGGTCGGCTACGAGACCGTGGGCACGTCCCAGGGCGCGGACGGCGTCCCGATGATCGTCCTGGAGAAGCCGGCCGGGACGTACGCCGCTACGGCGTGACGGCGCGGCTGCGGCGCAGCCAGTACAGCGCGGACAGCGGCAGCAGTACCGGGATGAAGACGTACCCCATGCCGTAGTCCGACCAGACCGTCGCGTCCGGGAACGCCGACGGCTCGACCAGGGTCCAGGTGCCCACGATCAGCACACCCGCGAGTTCGGCGGCGCAGCACACCTGCGCCGCCCGGCGGGCCCGCTCGCCGCCGCGCACCAGGGAGTACGTGATGAACCCGTACACCACGCCGGCCATCGCCGACAGGGAGTAGGCGAGCGGCGCCCGGTCGAACTCGGTGGCGATCTGGTACGCCGAGCGCGACACCGCGCCGACCACCATCACGCCGTAGAACCAGACCAGCAGCATGCCGGGGCCGCTGATGAGCCGCTTCGGCTTGTCGTCCACGGTGGTCATCTCAGCCTCCCCAGATGTCGTACAGCCGCACCTCGAGAACGGCGAGGACGACGGCGCCCGCGGCCACCGTCACCGATCCCCACCGGGTGCGCTCCGCCAGCGACATGAAGCCCGCCGCCGGAACGCAGGCGAAGGCGCCGATCAGGTACGCCACGAAGATCGTCGTGCCCTGCTCCGGCTTCTCGCCCCGCGCCAACTGCACGACGCCGATCACCAGTTGCGCCACGGCCAGCAGCGACACCACGGCCATGCCGATGAAGTGCCAGTCCTTCGTCGGCTGGTCACGGTACGCGGCCCAGCCGCACCAGGCGGCGAGCGACAGCGCGGCGACGCCGGTCACGAGCGTCAGGGCATCAAGCATGCAGCGACCTTATTACGGCCGATAACTCCTGCTGCGGCCGCCCCCGCCGGGCTCCGGCCGGGCCGCGCCGCCGCCCCGGCCACCGTGGCGTCGACCACAACCCGCCAGGCGCTCGGAGTCGGCGCCGGGCCGCCACGCGGCACCTGTCGGCCACGTTCTCGCAGGTCACCGGCGGGGGAGTGGCGATCCCCGGCCGCGGCCGACGTGCGTCCACCGGTGTCCACCATGCGGACACCGGTGCTGTGTCAGGACCGTACGCATGTTTTACTGATCGCATGACCACGACGAGCTGCCGCATTCCTGCGACCGAGGCGACCATGACGCCCGGTGCTCGTTGTATGTGTCGAATGTGCGCCTGCTAGAAGGCCCCCGCAGCGCCCCGGCCGCGTCGGACGACCGACGCGGGACCGAGCCTCGACGCGCACATGCCGTTCTCCCCGGTTCTCTCGCCACCGCGAGAACCGTGTCGCGTCCCTGAACGAACGCACCCGTGCCCGGGCACACCCACGCCCGCGCACTCGACAGTGACGGAAAACCCCAGTGATCACCACATCGGGCCTGACCAAGGTCTACCGGTCCCACGGCTCACCCGGCCGTGAGGTCACCGCCCTCGACGGCGTCGACCTGCATGTGCGCGAGGGCGAGGTGTACGGCGTCATCGGCCAGTCCGGCGCCGGCAAGTCCTCGCTCATCCGCTGCGTCAACCTGCTGGAGCGGCCCACCGCCGGGACGGTGACCGTCGACGGACGGGACCTCACCGCCCTCGCCGGCCGCGGCCCGCGCGCCGGCCGGGAACTGCGGCGGGCGCGCAGCCGGATCGGCATGGTCTTCCAGCACTTCAACCTGCTGTCCTCGCGGACCGTCCAGGACAACGTCGAGCTGCCGCTGGAGATCCTCGGCAGGCCGGCCCGGGAACGCTCCCGCAAGGCGCTGGAACTGCTGGACCTGGTGGGCCTCGCCGACAAGGCGAAGTCCTACCCCGCCCAGCTCTCCGGCGGCCAGAAGCAGCGCGTCGGCATCGCCCGCGCCCTGGCCGGCGACCCCAAGGTGCTGCTCTCCGACGAGGCCACCAGCGCCCTCGACCCGGAGACCACCCGCTCGATCCTCCAGCTGCTGCGCGACCTCAACCGGCAGCTGGGCCTGACCGTCCTGCTCATCACGCACGAGATGGACGTGGTCAAGAGCGTCTGCGACTCGGCTGCGCTCATGGAGAAGGGGCGCATCGTCGAGTCCGGGACGGTCAGCGAACTGCTCGCGACGCCCGGCTCCCAGCTGGCCTCCGCGCTCTTCCCGGTGGGCGGCGAGGCGTCCGGGCCGGACCGCACCGTCCTCGACGTCACCTTCCCCGGCGAGGCCGCGACCCAGCCGGTCGTCTCCTTGCTCGCGCGCACCTACAACATCGACATATCGATCCTCGGCGCCGCCATCGACACCGTCGGTGGCCTGCAGGTCGGCCGCATGCGCATCGAACTGCCCGGCCGCTACGAGGACAACGTCGTGCCGATCGGCTTCCTGCGCGAACAGGGCCTGCACATCGACGTGCCGGCCGAAAGGACCACGCTGGTGAAGGAAGGTGCCGAGTGACCTGGGCCGAGATGCAGCCGCTGCTGTCGCAGGCGTGTTGGGACACCCTCTACATGGTCGGCTGGTCCACGATCGTCGCCGTCGTCGGCGGACTCCCGCTCGGCATCCTGCTCGTCCTGACGGACAAGGGCGGACTGCTGCAGAACGTGGTTGCCAACAAGGTCATCGGCCAGGTCGTCAACGTCACCCGCTCGATGCCGTTCATCATCCTGATGGTCGCGCTGATGGGCTTCACCCGGGCCGTCACCGGTACGACCATCGGCCGCGAGGCCGCCATCGTGCCGCTGGCCGTCGGCGCCATCCCGTTCTTCGCCCGCCTCGTCGAGACGGCCGTCCGCGAGGTGGACGGCGGGCTCGTGGAGGCCGTGCAGGCGATGGGCGGCAACACCTGGACCGTCGTGCGCAAGGTGCTCGTACCGGAGTCCCTGCCGTCCCTGATCTCCTCCACCACCACCACGGTCGTCGCCCTCATCGGCTACTCCGCCATGGCCGGCACGGTCGGCGCCGGCGGGCTCGGCGACATCGCCATCCGCTACGGCTACCAGCGCTTCGAGACCGGGCTGATGTGGATCACCGTCGCGATCCTCGCCGTCGTCATCTCGCTCATCCAGTTCGCCGGCGACTACGCGGCCCGCTCCCTGCACCGCCGGGGCGGCCGCTCGGGCCCCGCGCCGAAGCTCCGGCTGCTGAAGTCCCGGACCGCGGCGGGCGAGACCGCCTGAGAACCCCGGGCGCCCCGGTCACCCCCAAGAGCCATCAAGAACCCCCGTCCAACCCGACGGGACAGCTCCACCCAAAAGGAAAGGCACTTTTCGTGCGCAACACCGCCAAGATCACCACCGCCGTCCTCGCCGCCGGAGCCCTCACCTTCGGGATCACCGCCTGCGGCTCGGACAAGGACTCCGGTTCCTCCGACGGCAGCGGACCGCTGGTCGTCGCCGCGAGCCCCACCCCGCACGCCGAGATCCTCACCTACGTCAGGGACCACCTGGCGAAGAAGGCGGGCCTCGACCTGGAGGTCAAGGAGTTCACCGACTACGTCACGCCGAACACGGCGACCGAGGACGGCGACGTGGACGCCAACTACTTCCAGAACCAGCCCTACCTCGACGACTTCAACAAGAAGAACGGCACCCACATCGTGCCCGTCGTCACCGTGCACCTGGAGCCGCTCGGCCTGTACTCCCACAAGGTCAAGAGCGCCGACGCCCTCAAGAGCGGCGCGACCGTCGCCGTTCCCAACGACACGGTCAACGAGGCGCGGGCCCTGAAGCTGCTCGCCGCGGGCGGGCTGATCACCCTCAAGGACGGCGTGGGCAACGAGGCGACCCCCTCCGACATCACCGAGAACCCGAAGAACCTCAAGTTCAAGGAACTGGAGGCGGCCCAGACCCCGCGCTCCCTGGACGACGTCGACGCGGCGGTCGTCAACGGCAACTACGCCATCGAGGCCGGCCTCAAGCCGTCCAAGGACGCCCTCGTGCTGGAGTCCGCGAAGGACAACCCCTACGGCAACTTCCTCGCCGTCAAGAAGGGCAACGAGAACGACCCGCGCGTGAAGAAGCTCGCGAAGCTCCTCACCTCCCCCGAGGTCAAGAAGTTCATCGAGGACAAGTACGACGGCTCGGTCATCGCGTCCTTCTGAGCCGACGCGCGGACAACTCGCCCGCACCGACGGGGTTCACTCCATCGCCCGGAGTGAACCCCACGGTGCGGTTCAGTGCTTTCATGCTGCATGCTGGGCAGTTCGACAGGCCCTGACGCATCTCGAATCCATTCCGACGTCTACGGAGCGGCGCATGACTGGCACCTTCCCCAACATCTCCATCAGCACGGAGCGGTTGGTGCTGCGTCCCCTCGACGAGGACGACGTGCCCGCGCTGGCCGAGATGATGAACGACGAGCAGGTCGGCGCCTGGACCGACGTCCCCCAGCCCTACACCGAGGACATGGCCCGCGACTGGGTCACCGAGCGGGCGCGGGCCGCACGGGAGACGGGCCGCGGACTCGACCTCGCCGTCACCGAGTTCCTCACCCAGCGGCTGGTCGGCGTGATCCGGCTGGCGAAGACCAACTGGCACGTGCGCTCGACCGAGCTGTCGTACATCATCGCCCCCTGGGCCCGCGGCGAGGGCTACGCCTCGGAGGCCGCGCTCGCCACCGCCCAATGGCTGCTCGGCGACCAGAAGTTCGAGCGCATCGAGCTGCGCACGGCCGCCGACAACACCGCCTCCCAGCAGGTCGCCCAGAAGATCGGCTGCATCAGCGAGGGCGTCCTGCGCGGCGCCTGCATAGCGCGCGTCCGCGCGGAGGACGGCACCTGGAGCGACGTGCGCACCGACTACATCGTGTGGAGCCTGCTGCCCGAGGACCTCGACGGCGCCGGCGAACAACTGGCCGACACCGGCGGTTTCACCGCGTACCCCGACTGGAACTGAACTCAGGGGGCGGCCATGCCGTCGCCGGCCCCCGCGATCCACCGGATACCCTCACGGAGCCCGCCCCGGGCTGCCCGATCACGAGAGACCCCTGGAGACTGACGACGATGGCCGACCGCGTCACGGTGATCGGCTGGGACGGCTCGCCGCTGACCGCGGCGGCGCGCGCGGCCCTGGGCGCCGCCACCCTGGTGGCCGGTGCCGCGCACCACCTGGCGCTCCCCGAGGTGCCGCCCGCCGCCGAGCGCATCCGTCTCGGCAGCCTCGGCCTCGCCGCCCGCCGCATCGCCGCCCACCGCGGCACGGCGGTCGTGTTCGCCGACGGCGACCCCGGCTTCTTCGGCGTCGTACGGACCCTGCGCGCGCCCGAGTTCGGCTTGGAGGTCGAAGTCGTCCCCGCGGTCTCCTCCGTGGCCGCCGCTTTCGCCCGGGCCGGAATGCCCTGGGACGACGCGCAAGTTGTCGTGGCACACCGCCGCACTCTGCGACGCGCGGTGAATGTGTGCCGAGCTCACACCAAGGTCGCCGTCCTCACCTCGCCGGGCGCCGGCCCCGCCGAACTCGGACTCCTCCTCGACGGCGTCCACCGCACCTTCGTCATCTGCGAGGAACTCGGCACCGAACGCGAACAGGTCTCCGTCGTCACCTCCGACAAGGCGGCCGACCACACCTGGCGCGACCCGAACGTCGTCATCGTCATCGGCGGCCCGGTCCAGCCCGGTGCCCCCACGGAGGGCGGCTGGCTCGCCGGACGCGACCCCGGCGCCGGCCCGCGCGGCTGGACGCAGCCCGGCGAGACCTACGGCCCGCTCGGCGAGGGCGAGACGGACCTGCTGCGCGCGGCCCAGCTCGCCCGGCTCGGCCCGCGCGTCGGCGACCTGGTGTGGGACATCGGCTGCGGCAGCGGCGCCTTCGCCGCCGAGGCCGCGCGGGCCGGCGCGGCCGTCATCGCCGTCGACCGGGACGTGGCGGCGTGCGGCCGCACCGAGATCGCCGCCCGCCGCTTCGGCGTCCAGCCGCAGATCGTGCACGGCACCGCCCCGCACATCCTGGAGAGGCTTCCCGAGCCGGACGTCGTGCGCGTCGGCGGCGGGGGAGCGGCCGTGGTCTCCGCGGTCGCCGACCGCCGCCCGCAGCGCATCGTCACGCACGCGGCGACCCGCGACGCCGCCGAACTCGTCGGCCGCGACCTGACCGAGCACGGATACCAGGTCGAGTGCGCCCTCCTGCAGTCCGTGGAACTCGACACCCGGGCCTGGACGGAGACGGAGCGCAGCGTGGCGTTCCTGCTCAGCGGCGTGCTCCCCGATCGCGCCCCGTGATTCCGCTCTCGTCCCACTGATCCTGTTTTCCGCCCTCCCGGTGATCCTGTAGTCGCACCATGCGCGGTAGGCTGGCCGACCGTTGTACCGCACCGTGCGGCCCGGCATTTCGTTCGTCAATGTCCGGAAAACGCGCCCCGTTTGGGGTGGGTGTGGTACGGCAGAACCGGAGGACGCGCAACGTGGCGCAGTCCACAGCGGGCTGTCGCGGATCACGCTGTCGCGACGGGGGAACGGCCGCGACAATGCCAATCAATGGCTTTGTCGTCTTTGTGGACAGGCTGTTCGTGCCGCTGGGCACGCACGCTCGTTCTTCACTGCGGGACGGTCGGTGCGCCGTCCCCGGTGAGCTGGTCGTAGAAGCACTAACCGATGGGCGAGGGGTACGCATGACCGACACCGGCCAGGTCCCGGGCGAGGGACTGCCGGAGAACGCAGGCATGGTGGAGCAGCCGGGCGTACCCGCGCAGGGCTCGTACACCTACCTCTCCGAGACCACCGCCCAGGACGAAGACCTGTTGCTGCTGCCGGGCGCCCAGGGTGCGTGGGGCAACGAGGTCGCCCCGCCCGCGCCGGAACCGGTCGTCGAGGCCGTGCACGAGCCCGGCCCGCACGAGACGGACGGCCGGGACACCGGCTCGGTCGACCTCGGCGGAGTCCGCCTGCCCGACCCGGCGCCGTCGGCGCCCGTCGCGCCGCGCCGCCCGCTGCACCTCGGCCCGCCCATCCCCGACGCCTCCACCAGCCCGGTCCGCTCCCTGGCCGACCGCGGCCCCGCCGGCGCGCCGGTGCGGCAGCCCGCCCCGTCCGTGCCGGCCGCCCCCGAGTACCTCGACGCCCACCAGTCGGCCCCGCAGGGTGCGACGCCCTGGGGTGCTCCGCCGCAGACCGCGGTGCAGGTCCCGGTGGCCGTGGGAGCGGTGACCGCCGAAACGGTTGGCCCGGCGAGCGGGCATTTCCCGGTGCAGACTCCGGCGCCCGCGGCGGAGGCCCAGGCGCCGGCGCAGGACGGCACGTACGGCGCACCGGCTCCGGTGAGCGTGCCCCCCGTCGTCGTTGAGGGCGGCCTCCCGGCCGGGGTTCCCGACGCGGGCGTCCCGGACGCGCCCGCCCCCGCGCCCGTCACGGACGGCACCGTGCCCGCCGACGGCACCGTGCCCGCCGACGGCGGTGTCGCGACGGAGGGCGCTGTCCCCGCAGGGGCTGCTGTCCCCGCGGAGGGTGCCGCTCCGGCGTTCGAGGGAGCGCCCGTCGCCGGACCGGCCGACCCCGGGCACGCGCCCGCCGCCGACGCCGCCGAGGCGGGGCCGGTGCCCGAGGCGGAACCGACGCCCGAAACGGCCGCCGCGGAGACGGTCGTTCAGGAAGCGGTCGCTCCGGAGGGAGACGCTCCCGAGGCGGTCGCTCCGGAGGGAGACGCTCACGAGGCGGTCGCTCCGGAGGCCGTCCCCGCGGAGGCGGGTGCTCCGGAGGCGGTCGCCGCCGAGGCCGTTCAGGCCGCCGAGCCCGTGGCTCCCGCGGCTGAGGACGCCCCCGCCGTCCACCCCGACCCGGTACAGCCCGCAACCGCCGTACCCGCCGTGGACGCCCCCGTCGCCGAGCAGGCGATCCAGGAGCAGGCGGCCCAGGAACAGGTGATCCAGGCGCAGGCCGAGCAGATGATCCCCGGCGCCCAGCCGGTCGTCGCGGCCGCCGTTGCGCAGCCCGCCGCCGAACCGCCCGCCGCCGAACCGCCCGCCGCGGAGCCGGCCCCGGCCGTCCCGGGCGCGGACCCGGCCGCCGCGGCCCCCGCGCCGGAGGCGCCGCAGCCCCCGTACGAGGCTCCGGCCGCCGATGCCGTGGTCTCCGCGCCTCCGGCGGACCCGGCCGCGAGCCCGCAGCAGCCCCTCGCCGGAAGCGCCGAGGGCGTCGAGACCGTCGCCGAGGACGCGCCGAACCCGGCCGGGCCGCAGCCGGCGCCGCCCGTCGGCATCCCGGCCGCCCCGGCGCCGCAGCCGACGGCCGTCGCGCCGGTCGGCCCGCCGATCCAGTCCGCCGACCCGGCCGCCGTCCCGGTCCCTGTCCCCGTCCCCGGGCCCGTCGTCGCCGAGCCCGGTCCGGGCGAGGCCGCCGCCCTCCCGTCGGCTCTTCCGGACCAGCCCCTCCCGGACCAGCCCCTCGGGCAGTTCGTCCCCGTCGAGGGTTCGGTGCCCACCGCCCCGAACCTCGCGCCGGCCCCGCCGCAGGCCGTCGCCCTCCCCACGGAGGAAGGGCAGGCCGCGGAGCCCGTCGCGCCCGTTCCCGCCCCGCCGCAGTCCGGTCCCGAACCCGTGCGGAACGGGGAGGACCCGGAGGCCCAAGCCGCCGGCCAGGAAGAGGACGGCACGGCCGCGACGCCCGCCCGCCAGTCCACCGGCCCGGCCGCGCCCCCCTACGACGACGCCGAGCGCGAGGCCGTGCTGAAGGTCATGCGCGAGCGCCGCGACATCCGCAACGGCTTCCGCAGCGACCCGATCCCGCACGAGGTGCTGCTGCGCGTCCTGGAGGCCGCGCACACGGCCCCGTCCGTCGGGCACTCCCAGCCCTGGGACTTCGTCGTCATCCGCTCGTCGGAGACCCGCCGCAGCATGCACGAACTGGCCATGCGCCAGCGGGAGGCGTACGCCAAGTCGCTGCCGAAGGGCCGGGCGAAGCAGTTCAAGGAACTGAAGATCGAGGCCATCCTCGACACCCCGGTCAACATCGTCGTCACCGCCGACCCCACCCGCGGCGGCCGCCACACCCTCGGCCGGCACACCCAGCCGCAGATGGCGCCGTACTCCGCCGCGCTCGCCGTCGAGAACCTCTGGCTCGCCGCCCGCGCCGAGGGCCTCGGCGTCGGCTGGGTCAGCTTCTTCGACGAGCGCGAGATGGTCCGCGCCCTCGGCCTGCCCGAGCACCTGGAGGTCATCGCCTACCTGTGCGTCGGGTACGTCGACGAGTTCCCGGACGAGCCCGAACTGATGCAGGCCGGCTGGTCCAAGCGCCGCCCGCTGTCCTGGGTGGTGCACGAGGAGACGTACGGCCGCCGCGCCCTGCCCGGCGAGGAGCCGCACGACCTGCTCGCCGAGACCGTCGCCCAGATCCGCCCGCTGGACGCCAAGGCGCTCGGCGAGGCGTGGGAGCGGCAGAAGCGCATGACCAAGCCGGCCGGCGCGCTCGGCATGCTGGAGATCATCTCCGCGCAGCTGTCCGGCCTGTCCCGCCAGTGCCCGCCGCCGATCCCGGAGCCCGCGGCCGTCGCGATCTTCGCCGGCGACCACGGCGTGCACGCCCAGGGCGTCACCCCCTGGCCGCAGGAGGTCACCGCCCAGATGGTGGCCAACTTCCTCGGCGGCGGCGCGGTCTGCAACGCCTTCGCCGGCCAGGTGGGCGCCGAGGTCTGCATCGTCGACGTGGGCGTCGCCGCCGACCTGCCCGCCACGCCGGGCCTGCTGCCGCGCAAGGTCCGCGCCGGCACCTCCGACATGACCGCCGGCCCGGCGATGACCCGCGAGGAGGCCAAGCGGGCCATCGAGGTCGGCATCGAGACGGCCCGCGACCTGGTGGCGGCCGGCAACAAGGCGCTGCTGACCGGCGAGATGGGCATCGCGAACACCACCGCGTCGGCGGCCCTCATCTCCGTCTTCACCGGCGCCGACCCGGCCGAGGTGACGGGCCGCGGCACCGGCATCAACGACGAGACCCTCGCACGCAAGACCGAGGTCGTCCGCCGCGCCCTCGAACTGCACCAGCCGGACCCGGCCGACCCCATCGGCGTCCTCGCCGCGATCGGCGGCTTCGAGCACGCCGCCATGGTCGGCCTCCTCCTGGGCGGCGCCTCCCTGCGTACGCCGGTGATCCTCGACGGCGTCAGCGCCGGCGCCGCCGCGCTGGTGGCCCGCGCGATCGCCCCCGAGGTCCTCGCGGCCTGCATCGCGGGCCACCGCAGCGCCGAGCCGGGCCACGTCGCGGCGCTGAACAAGCTGGGCCTGCGCCCCCTGGTCGACCTCGACCTCCGGCTCGGCGAGGGCACCGGCGCCCTGCTGGCCCTGCCGCTGGTGCAGAGCACGGCCCGGGCGATGCACGAGGTGGCCACGTTCGACTCGGCGGGCGTCACCGAGAAGTAGACCGCGGCGGATCCGGGGACCGGGGTGGGGTGAGCAAGCACACCGTCGCGCCGCCCCGCCCGGGCCGTACGCTGAGACGCACCCAGTGCCCCACTGGAATCCGCACGCCAGGGCAGCTCCAGAGCCGTAGCGCCCACCGCCCCGCCTGGACGAGGAGCCGCACCTTCCATGGCCGAACACCCCGCCTACCCCGTAGGCCTCCGCCTCACCGGCCGCAAAGTGGTCGTGCTCGGCGGCGGCCAGGTCGCCCAGCGACGCCTGCCGGCCCTCGTCGCGGCGGGCGCGGACGTCCTCCTGGTGTCGCCCGAGGCGACCCCGTCCGTCGAGGCGATGGCGGACGCCGGCGAGATCACCTGGGAGCGGCGGCCGTACGCCGACGGCGACCTCGCGGACGCCTGGTACGCCCTGATCGCCACCAGCGACCCGGCCGCCAACACCGCCGCGTCCGCCGAGGCCGAGCGGCACCGCGTGTGGTGCGTGCGCTCCGACGACGCCGACCTGGCCACGGCGTGGACCCCGGCCACCGGCCACAGCGAGGGCGTCACGGTCGCCGTCCTCACCACCGACGCGCGCGGCCGCGACCCCCGCCGCACCGCCGCCATCCGCGACGCGGTCGTGGAGGGCCTGCGCGACGGCACCCTCGTCGCCCCGCACCACCGCACCCGCACCCCCGGCGTCGCTCTCGTCGGCGGCGGCCCCGGCCACCCGGACCTGATCACGGTCCGCGGCCGCCGGCTGCTCGCCGAGGCCGACGTCGTCATCGCCGACCGGCTCGGCCCGCGCGACCTCCTCGCCGAACTCCCGCCGCACGTCGAGGTGATCGACGCGGCGAAGATCCCCTACGGCCGCTACATGGCCCAGGAGGCCATCAACAACGCGATCATCGAGCACGCCAAGCAGGGCAAGGCCGTCGTCCGGCTCAAGGGCGGCGACCCCTTCGTCTTCGGCCGCGGCATGGAGGAGGCCCGGGCGCTGGTCGAGGCGGGCATCCCGTACACGGTGGTCCCCGGCATCTCCAGTTCCATCTCGGTGCCGGGCGCGGCCGGCATCCCCGTCACCCACCGCGGCGTCGCCCACGAGTTCACCGTGGTCAGCGGCCATGTCGCCCCCGACGACGAGCGCTCCCTGGTCGACTGGGCGTCGCTGGCCAAGCTGACCGGCACCCTCGTGATCCTCATGGGCGTCGACAAGATCGGGAAGATCGCCGAGACGCTGGTGGCGCACGGCAAGTCACCCGACACCCCGGTCGCACTGGTCCAGGAGGGCACCACCGCCGCGCAGCGCCGCGTCGACGCGACCCTCGCCACGGTCGCCGAGACCGTACGCGCCGAGGACGTGCGGCCGCCCGCGGTCATCGTCGTGGGCGAGGTCGTGAACGTGGGCCCCGAGGCCTGATCCCCAGTAACCCCGGGTAACACAACCCGTTCCCAGCCGTTGGCACCGCTCCCAGGACAAGGCAGTATCACCCCTGTGGCCGATCTCATCACCGTTGAGGACCCCGCCGACCCGCGCCTGCGCGACTACACGGGCCTGACCGACGTCGAGTTGCGCCGCAAGCGCGAACCCGCCGAGGGCCTGTTCATCGCCGAGGGCGAGAAGGTCATCAGACGGGCCAAGGAAGCGGGCTACGAGATGCGCTCGATGCTGCTGTCGGCGAAGTGGATCGACGTCATGCGCGATGTCATCGACGAACTCCCCGCACCCGTCTACGCCGTCAGCCCCGAACTCGCCGAGCAGGTCACCGGCTACCACGTCCACCGCGGGGCGCTCGCGTCCATGCAGCGCAAGCCGCTGCCGACGGCCGCCGACCTGCTGCAGACCGCCCGCCGGGTCGTCGTCATGGAGTCGGTCAACGACCACACCAACATCGGCGCGATCTTCCGCTCCGCCGCCGCCCTCGGCATGGACGCCGTCCTGCTCTCCCCGGACTGCGCCGACCCCCTCTACCGTCGCAGCGTCAAGGTCTCCATGGGCGCGGTCTTCTCGGTGCCGTACGCCCGCCTGGACACCTGGCCCAAGGGCCTGGAGTCGGTCCGCGAGGCCGGCTTCACGCTCCTCGCCCTCACCCCGGACGAGAAGGCCAGGACCCTCGACGAGGCCGCCCCGCACGCGATGGACCGGGTCGCCCTGATGCTCGGCGCCGAGGGCGACGGCCTGTCCACCCAGGCGCTGGTGGCCGCCGACGAGTGGGTCCGTATCCCCATGTCCCACGGGGTGGACTCCCTCAACGTCGGCGCCGCGGCCGCGGTCGCCTTCTACGCGGTGGCCACGGGCCGCCCCGTGGCGTGACCCGGCGGAACCCGCCGAGGTGGTGACCGGCTAACTCGACGGGGCGCGGTCCGGTTCCGGGTGCTGCTGTTGCTGTTGCTGCTGTACGACGCCGTCGCCGCCCAGTCCGCGTGACGGTCCCTGGCAGCCCTGCGCCGCGGCGATGCCGAGTGCCACCAGCAGCGTCACGACGACGAACACGACCAGCCGCTGTCGCAGCAGCCGCGGGTTCGCCGGGCGGCGTCCCGTTCCCGTGTTCCTGGGCGCCGGGCGGCCGGTGCCGCTGCGCGAGCCGGGTCGGCCTCCGGTTCCGGGGCCGGGGCCGCGGCGCTGGGCGGGCGTCGGCCGGCCACCGGTCCGCGGGGACGTCGTGGGGCCGCCGCGCGAGGCGCCGCCGCCACGTGACGGCACCCCGCCCCGCGACGGCACCCCGCCGCGGGCCGGCGCGGCGCCCCTGGAACCGGACGCGGCACCACGCGGGGGAGGGGTCCCCTGCGGTTGCCGCAGTGTGCGCTGCTGCTCCGGGTAGGTGTCGGCGAGCCGTCCGGTGGGCCGGTCCGCCTCACCGCTGCGCGGGGCGGGCGGGCGCACGTCGGTGAGCACATGCGCCTCGCGGGCGGCGATCTCCTTCAGCCGCAGCGACAGCTGGAGCGTGCTGGGCCGCTCCTCCGGGTCCTTCGCCAGGCACGCGCGCACGAGCGGGGCCAGCGCGTCCGGGACGCCGTGCAGCTGCGGCTCCTCGTGCACCACGCGGTACAGCATCACCTCGGAACTGCCGTGCCCGAAGGGCGAGTCGGACGTCGACGCGTACGCCAGCGTGGCACCGAGCGCGAACACGTCGGTGGCGGGCGTCACCGCGGCGCCGCGCACCTGCTCCGGCGCGAGGAAGCCGGGCGAGCCGACGGCCGTGCCGACGTGCGTGAGGGTGGAGGCGCCCGTCGCCCAGGCGATGCCGAAGTCGATGATCCGCGGCCCCTTCGGGGACAGCAGGATGTTGGACGGCTTCAGGTCCCGGTGGACGACGCCGGCCTCGTGGACGGCGACCAGGCCCTCCGACAGGGCCGCCCCGATCGAGGCGACCTCCGCCGCGCCCAGCGGCCCCTCGTCGGCGACCTTGTCGTGCAGGCTCGGGCCGGGGACGTACTGCGTCGCGAACCACGGCCGGTCCGCCTCCAGATCGGCGGCCACGAGCCGTGCCGTGCAGCCGCCGCGGATGCGCCGGGCCGCCGAGACCTCGCGGGCGAAGCGCGAGCGGAACTCCTGGTCCTCCGCCAGGTCCGGCCGGATGACCTTCAGCGCGACCCGCTGGCCCTTCTTGTCGGACCCCAGGTACACCACGCCCATACCGCCCGCGCCGAGCCGTCTGTGAAGCCTGAACGAGCCGACGACGCGCGGGTCCTCGCGCCTCAGGCGCATCATCGCCATGTTCATCCCCGCTGCCCGGTCCGTATGACGTGCCACAGCTTACGTTTCCACGGCCGCCCGCGCGCAGAGGCCGCGCCCTCCGGCGGGGACGGATTGTCAGTGGCGGGTGGAACACTTGAAGAGTGCTCAGGGACGCGCCGGACGGCGGGGTTTCGCCCTGCCGGTACGTCCAACCGCCTGAGAAGGATGGGGGATTGGGTCCATGAAGGGTGATCGCGTGGAGATCGTCGTGGATGCCGGGGACACGACGCGGACGTACGAGGTGGTCGCGAGCCGGGCCGGTCGCCGGGTGGAGACGGCGGTGCGGCGGGGCGTGGTCGAAGTGAGCGAAGTCACCCGGAACGGATCGGTGGTGCGAACCGCGCGGTTCATGGCGAACCGGGTGCTGGCCCTGGTCGAGCAGCCGGTGCCGCGGGAGGACGGCTCGGAAAAGGCGGGGCACACCGGGCGCCCCCTCCGGGAAGACCCCGAGTCGTAGGTCCCCGTCTCCACCCAGGGGAGTACTCGGCAGGTCACGGCTCATCCTCGGGGAGGCCCGGCAATGGGTACGAGGGCATGACGTGCGGTGCGGGCCGGACGCCTAGATTTGAGGTCAAGCGGCGGGTGCAGCACTCGTCCCCCGAGGTCAGACACCCGCCGCTGCCACGACAACCGAGAACGGTCGGGAGAGGGACCATGGCCCACACGGCACCGCGGACACTGCTCCGCACGCAGGGACGCTTCGGGCGTCCGCGCCGCACGGGCCGCCGCCACCCCCTGGTGGCGACGCTCATGGCCCTTCCCCTGGCGGCGCTGCTGCTCCTCGTCTTCGACGGCTGGGAGACAGTGGCCACACAGGCGTCGTCCGTGGGCGTGATGCTGGGGCGCTGAGCGGCGACCCCAGGCCCGGAAGAGCGGTCCGGGCGGGGACATCCACCCATGAAACCCCGTGGGGACGGGGGTGCGGCGGACGGCACAAATGCCGGCGCAGCTGGGGAGCTGCGCCGGCATTGCTCTTTCTGTGCGGCGGGTGACCAAAGTGCCCGCCGCGGCCCGTGCGGGGCCGACGGCGGCGTGCGCCGCGCCCCGGCGTGCGGGGGGCCGGAGACGCGCGGCTCTCGCGTGCGTACGCTCGGCGCAGATCCGCACGTACTCAGGAGAACCGTGACCGACCTTGCCGAGCTCGCCGCGCTCGCCGTGCGGGCCGCCCATGCGGGTGCGCCGGCCTGCTGCCGCGGGGACACGGTGACGCTGGCCGACCGTGGTGACGCGACCGTCGTGCGTCATGGCGGCGTCGTCGCCAAGGCCCATGCCGTGGACGCCGGAGACGGTCTGGCGGTTCGTCTCGGCGTGGCCGCGCGGCTTACCGGAGTGCTGCTGCCGCCGCTCGGGCCGGACCCCGTGGAACTGCACGGGCGGCCCGTGACCTTCTGGCCGTACGGGCGTCCCGTGGACCCGGACGACCCCGACGCCGCCCCGTGGGAGGCCGTGGCCACGCTCCTCGCCCGGCTGCACCAGGTGTCCGCGCGGGGCCTGCCCGTCATGCGGGGTCCCGCCAAGGCCGCGCGGGCCGTCGGGCGACTGGCCGGCGTCTCGCATCCCGCCGTGGCGCCGGTGCTTCGGGCCTGGGGGCGCCTACCGGCCTGGGCGCGGGCCGAGGCCCCCATGCCGGACACGGGCACCCTCTGCCACGGCGACCTCCATCTCGGTCAGCTCGTCCGGCACCAGGGGGCGTGGCTGCTGATCGACGTCGACGATCTGGGCGGGGGCGTCGCGGCGTGGGACCTGGCGCGGCCCGCGGCCTGGTACGCCTGCGGGCTGCTGTCCGGCGAGGAGTGGGGCCGTTTCCTGGCCGCCTACCGCCTGGCCGGCGGTCCCGCCGTGCCGGCCGACGGCGACCCGTGGCACGCGCTGGACGTGCCGGCCCGCGCCCTGACGGTGCAGACCGCCGCCCGCGCTGTCGCCAAGGCCGTGGCGGAGGACCGCCCCCTGGACGAGGTGGAGGTGTGCACGGTCGACGCCTGTGCCCGGATGAGTGACCTCCCGCCGGAGCCCGTTCACGGAAACCCGACGTAAGGTGCAACCGACCGGAGCCGGACGGAGTCTGTCCTGGCGATACGCGAACCACGGGCGAGGAGTTGAGCCGACGATGCAGTGTCCGAAGTGCCATGCGCCGATGCACACGTACAACCGCAACGGCGTCCAGATCGAGCAGTGCAGCGGCTGCCGCGGGATCTTTCTCGACTACGGCGAGCTGGAGGCCCTGACCCGCCTGGAGTCCCAGTGGTCCCAGCCGGCGCCGCCGCCCCCGGCCGCCCCGCAGGCGTACCCGGCCGCTCCTGCCTGGGGCGCCCCGCACGGTGGCGGGCACGGCGGCGGGCACGGGCACTACGGCGGCCACCACCGTCACAAGAGCTTCGGCCACATGCTGTTCTCCAGCTGACCCACGGCTGATCGCAGTCGACCACGAAGAAGCCCCCGGCCGCTGGGCCGGGGGCTTCGGTGCGTGGACGATACTGGGATTGAACCAGTGACCTCTTCCGTGTCAGGGAAGCGCTCTCCCGCTGAGCTAATCGTCCTTCATGATCCGAAGATCACTGCGTGCGCGATACTGGGATTGAACCAGTGACCTCTTCCGTGTCAGGGAAGCGCTCTCCCGCTGAGCTAATCGCGCGGGGGATCCGAAGATCCAGTGGACGATACTGGGATTGAACCAGTGACCTCTTCCGTGTCAGGGAAGCGCTCTCCCGCTGAGCTAATCGTCCTTGGAGGTGGAGACGGGATTTGAACCCGTGTAGACGGCTTTGCAGGCCGTTGCCTCGCCTCTCGGCCACTCCACCAGGAGTGGAGGGGGTCGGGAGATCCCCTCGTTCCTTCGAGCGGACGACGAGGCTCGAACTCGCGACCTCAACCTTGGCAAGGTTGCGCTCTACCAACTGAGCTACGTCCGCCTGTCGTTTCGGTACGCTCTCGCGTCCCGGCGACGTGTTGAACTCTAGCGGATTCCCCGGCCAGCACAAAAACGCGTTTGTGCAGCGTGCTGCGCTGCACCTGGTCAGGGCCCGTCAACGGACCCGCGCCCTACACTCGACGGGTGCTCGACCTGCCTCCTCTCGCCCGGTTCGGCGACCGACTTCTCACCGGGCTCCTCGACGTCACCGATGATCCCGCGGCTCTGGACTCCAGCGGCTTCTGGGCCGTCTGCGCCGACTTCGAGGGCCGTCTGACCTGCGCCCGCTTCCGCGACGTGCGACGCGAACCGGTGCCGGCCCCGGTACCGGGCGCGTGGCGGGGGCCGCGGGCCGGCGACTGGTCGTCGTCGCTGGACCGCGCCGCGTACACCGCGGGCGTGCGGCGGATCCGGGAGCACATCGCGGCCGGCGAGGTCTACCAGGCGAACCTGTGCCGGGTGCTGTCCGCGCCGGTCGCCGCCGACGCCGACGTGGACGCCCTGAGCGCCCTGCTGGCGCGCGGCAATCCGGCGCCGTACGCAGGAACGATCCGGCTGCCGGGGCACGGGGTCGAGATCGCCACCGCCTCGCCCGAGTTGTTCCTGCGCCGGGACGGCCGGATCGTCGAGTCCGGCCCCATCAAGGGCACCGGGCGCACCGAGGCGGACCTCCTCGAGAAGGACCGCGCCGAGAACGTGATGATCGTGGACCTGGTGCGCAACGACATCGGCCGGGTCTGCGCCACGGGCAGCGTGACGGTGCCCGACCTGTGCGCGGTCGAGAAGCATCCGGGGCTCGTCCACCTGGTGTCCACGGTGCGGGGCGAGCTGCGCGCGGACGCGGGCTGGCCCGACCTCCTCGGCGCCGCCTTCCCGCCCGGCTCGGTGACCGGCGCGCCCAAGTCGAGCGCCCTGCGCATCATCGACGCCCTGGAGACCGCGCCCCGCGGGCCGTATTGCGGCGGCGTCGGCTGGGTCGACGCGGACCGGGCCGTCGGCGAGCTCGCCGTGGGCATCCGCACCTTCTGGGCCGACCGCCACGAGGGCGTACTGCGATTCGGCACCGGCGCGGGCATCACCTGGGGCTCCGACCCCGAGGCGGAGTGGCGGGAGACCGAACTGAAGGCGGCGAGGCTGCTCGCGATAGCGTCGGGGGTGCACGATGTGAGGGAAGAGGGACTGACGTGAAGATCTGGCTCGACGGCGGGCTGAAGGACACCGACTCCGCCCGTGTCTCCGTCTTCGACCACGGGCTGACCGTGGGCGACGGCGTCTTCGAGACGGTGAAGGCCGTGGACGGCCGCCCGTTCGCGCTCACCCGGCACCTGGACAGGCTGACCCGGTCGGCGCGGGGCCTGGGGCTGCCCGACCCCGACCTGGACGAGGTCCGCCGCGCCTGCGCCGCCGTTGTCGAGGCCAACCCGATGCCGCTCGGCCGGCTGCGCATCACCTACACCGGCGGTCACGGCCCGCTGGGCTCGGACCGGGGGGAGCAGGGGCCGACCCTCGTGGTCGCCCTCGGCGAGACCGGCCGGCGCCCCGACTCCACCGCCGTCGTCACCGTCCCGTGGACGCGCAACGAGCGCGGCGCGCTGACCGGGCTGAAGACCACCTCGTACGCCGAGAACGTCGTCGCCCTCGCCCGCGCCCACCGGGAGCACGCCTCCGAGGCGCTGTTCGCCAACACCGTCGGGCAGCTGTGCGAGGGCACCGGCTCCAATGTCTTCGTCGTCCTCGACGGCGAGATCCACACCCCGCCGCTCGCCTCCGGCTGCCTCGCGGGCATCACCCGCGAGCTGACCGTCGAGTGGACCGGCGCGAAGGAGACCGACCTGCCGATGGACGTCCTGCGGCGGGCGGACGAGATCTTCCTCACCTCCACCCTGCGTGACGTGCAGGCCGTGCACCGTGTCGACGACCGGGAACTCGCGGGCGCGCCGGGCCCGGTGACCGCCAAGGCGATGCGGATCTTCGACGAGCGGTCCGGCGCCGACCTGGATCCGTGAGCGTCCGCGGAAAATCGGCTGACGGGTGCCCGTACGCCGGGTAGAACTCCCCTGATGACCACGACCCTGCGGCCGACCGAGCCGCTTCAGCGTGCGGCCGACGGAGCGCGTTCACGCCACTACCAGGTGTGCGTGAACAGCCGTCCCGTCGGAGCCCTGCACCTCGGCACCACTGCGGCCTTCGGCGACGCGGTGGCGCGGATACTGGACCTGCGCATCGAGGAACCGGACCGCCGTCGCGGCCGCGGCACGGTGGCCGCGCTCGCCGCCGAGGAGGTGGCGCGGGGATGGGGCAGTGGGCAGATCGAGGTGGCCGTCCCCGCCGGGGCCGAGGCCGCCCTGCGGCTGGTTCAGGCCCTCGGCTACGTCCCACGCAGCCGAGGCATGGAGAAACGGCTCGGCCGCACACCGCCCGCACTGCCCGCAGGCAGCCTGGCACGGCCCATGACCGGGGCCGAGTTCGAGGACTGGCTCACCCACCAGACGGAGGACTACGCGCGCGTCTGGATCGAGCGGGGCGTGCCCGAGCGGGCGGCGCACGCGAAGTCACGGCACGACCACGAGACCCTGCTGCCGCGGGGAATGGCCACCGACGGGATGCGCTTCAGCGTGCTCGAGCACGAGGGGACCCGGGTGGGCACCCTGTGGGTCGCCCTCCAGGACGAGAACGCCTTCGTCTTCGACGTCGAGGTCGAGGAGGCACACCGAGGGCACGGACACGGCCGTACGCTCATGCTCCTCGCGGAGCAACAGGCGATCGCCGCGGCCAAGGGCGTCCTGGGACTGAACGTCTTCGCCGGGAACACCCCGGCCGAGCGCCTCTACGAGTCACTCGGCTACGAGACGACTCGGTACTCCCTCTACAAGACCCTGCTCTGACCGCGGGAACCTGCTCCGCACCTCAGTCCTGTACGGCCAGCAGCCGGTCCGCGATCTCCTCGATCCGCTCGCGCAGCCCTTCCTGGCTCTTGCCGCCGTCCAGGCGCTCCCCGCCGATGACGTACGTCGGAGTGCCGGTCACGCCGATCGCCTTGCCCTCGGCCTGATCGGCGTCGACGATCAGGATGTGCCGGCCGTCGATCAGCGCGGTGTCGAACTCCTCGGCGTCGAGACCGAGTTCGCGGGCCGTCTCGACCAGGAAGGGTTCTCCCGCACGGGTCAGCTCCTCCACCCGGCCGAGCACCGCCTCGACGTAGGGCCAGCCCTGCCCCTGCGTCAGGGCCTCCTCCGCGGCCTGCGCGGCGGCGAAGGCGTGCTGGTGCTTCTCCAGCGGGAAGTGGCGCAGCCGCAGCTCCAGCCGGTCGCCGTAGCGGGCCCGCAGGGCGCGCAGGTCCTCCAGGGCGGTGCGGCAGTCGGGGCACTGGAGTTCGCACCAGACGTCGAGAACAACGGGCGCGGCGGGAGATGCGGGGGAGGTGTCGCTCATGGCCGACAGTCTCCCAGCCCGGACGCCGGCGACCCAATCGGGCCCTTACGGGGCGCCGGGCGGCAGCGGACGCGTCCGGCACCCGCGGAGGAGCCGACCCGGAGATCTCCCTGATGTCCCGTCGGAGCATGGCCCGGCGAGGTCCGGACGGTGCAGGATGGAAGGGACGAAGTGCCCCCCGACCGAGCCCTGCCTGGAGGACCGGATGATTGCCGAGACCGTCTGTTCCGCCGTCTCCGCGGCCGGTTTGGGCATCGCGGCGGTGACGGCGTACCGCAAGCGCTTCCTCGCGGCCGCCCGCATCGCCGCATACGCGCTCGTGCCCGTCGCTCTGGTGATGACCGGCATCGTGGACTGGGTGGCAGACACCGCGTTCAGCCCCACCGCCTGGGCCGGCTTCGGGCTGCTCGGCGCCTCCTGGCTGCTGTTCGCGTCCACGCGCGCCGTGGAGCGGCGCCGGGGCGGCACCCGCAAGGAGCGCAGGGAGGCCAGGGCCGCGCAGCGGCGCGAGACGGCCGCCCCGGAGACGTCCGCACCGTCCCTGGGGCCGTCGACGCGCCCGGCCGCCAGGCCCGCGAGCGCGCCCCGCACGAATTCCGCGGACGACTTCAGCGACATCGAGGCCATCCTCAAGAAGCACGGCATATGACCCGGCCATGACGACCGAAACGACACAGTGGATCAGCGCCGTGTCCTGAAGTGATCACGCTCGTACCGGACATCACGGAATTCGGCGAACTGCCGGTCTTTTCGGGCGTGTTGATCGCGTCGAGGGTCTCGTCTGCGCCATCATCGGCCGCGAGATGCTGGACACGAAACAGAGCGATGCCGCGCCTCCGTCTCAGGACGAGCCGCGCGGATGCCTCTTCGCCCTTTCCCAGCCACCGCTGATGATCTTCCTTGCGGTGATCGGGTGTCTGCTGCTCATGGCTTCGTTGCACGACCTGCTGTTGCTGTGAGCCGTACCCGTGGCCCCCGGCGCCACCCGCCGGGGACCACGTCGACGCCGGTGTCCGGTTCCGCCGTCAGCCCGCGGCCTCCTTGCGCCGGGCCCGGTAGGCGGCCACGTGCAGGCGGTTGCCGCAGGTGCGGCTGTCGCAGTACCGGCGCGACCGGTTGCGGGAGAGGTCGACGAAGGCGCGCCGGCAGTCGGGTGCCTCGCAGCGCCGCAGCCGTTCCTGCTCACCGGCCACCACGAAGAACGCCAGCGCCATCCCGCAGTCGGCCGCCAGGTGATCGGCGACCGAGGCGCCGGGGGCGAAGTAGTGCACGTGCCAGTCGTAGCCGTCGTGGTCCGTCAGGCGGGGAGTGGTGCCCGCCGCGGCGACCAGCTCGTTGATCAGCCCCGCGGCCGTCCGCGCGTCAGGGGCCCCGAAGACCGCCGTGAACCGCTCGCGGATCTCGCGCACCGCCGAGAGGTCCAGTTCCGAGAGCACCCCGACATCGCTGATCTCGTGGTTTCGTACGAAATCCTCGAGGGCCGCGACATCGGGCAGCGCGTCCGGGGCCGCGTCCTCCTCCGGCGCGGTGTTCACCAGATCCACCACGGTGTCCAGCGCGCACCGGGTGTCGTGGGTGATCAGCACGTTTTGCTCCCTGCCGTGGCGGTCGGTCGGGTGTGGGACCCGCCTGATGCTGGCCGATGGTAGTGGCTCGGGAGCGTGCCGTACCGGTCCGGTGCCGTGGCGACGCGCACGCCGGCGCCGTCCCGCGGCGAAATCGCGGCGACGGCGTCGGTGCGCACCCTATGTGGTTGTCCTGGCCCGTTCCGTCACCCCGAGTCGACGGTGCCGGGCGGCTTGTGAGGGTCTCGTCTAGCTTTCCGCCAGGATGTGGGACAGCTCCTGGTCGAGGTCGAAGTGGCGGTGTTCCGTGCCGGGAGGCACGGCGGCGTCCGTACGCTTCAGGAAGGACTCCAGCGCCCGTGCCGGGGCCTCCAGCAGGGCCTCGCCCTCCGGAGAGCTCAGGGCGATGCACACGACGCCCTGACCGTGACTGCGCGACGGCCAGACACGTACGTCGCCGGTGCCTGTGGGCCGGTGAAGGCCTTCCGCGAGGAGGTCGCGGGCGAACACCCACTCGACGGTCTCCTCGGCTCCGGTGTGGAAGGTGGCGTGCACGGCGTAGGGGTCGGCCGTGTCGTACCGCAGGCCTGCGGGGACAGGCAGGGAGGACTCGCTCGACACAACGAGGCGCAGGTGCAGCTCGCAGCTGACCGTGGTGTTCATAAGCGCCAGGGCCTTTCGCTCAGTGTGCGCTCGGGGATTCGCACGTCGGCGAAATCGACATGCCACCTACGGTGCCGTTGTAAACCCCTCTGAGTGTTTTGCGTGGCTTTACGTAACTCTTCCGGCCGAGAACCCCTTGGTATGGTACGGCCATTACGGTGACACGTTTCTCTCGGGTACAGTTTGGTCGTATGAATACGGGGAGTGACGGGTCCGGCGAGATCGCCGTGGCCACGGACGGAATGGACGTGGGCGGGGCGCAGGCCGAGCAGGGACTCGGCTCGCGGGCCCCCGAATTCGTCAAAGCGCGCCGTGTGCTGCATCTGAGCTGGCAGGTCGGCGTTTTCCTGATCGGACTCGCGGTCGTGGGCGCGGGCATCGTGATGCTGCCGCTGCCCGGGCCGGGCTGGGTGGTGATCTTCGGTGGCATGGCCATCTGGGCGACCGAGTTCGTCTGGGCCCAGCTGGTGCTGCGCTGGACCAAACGCAAGGTCACCGAGGCGGCCCAGCGGGCCCTCGACCCCAGGGTGCGGCGCCGCAATCTGACACTGACGGCGATCGGCCTCGTGATCGTGGCGGTGCTGGGCGGGATCTACCTGTGGAAGTTCGGCGTCGTCATGCCCTGGAAGATCAAGGACCAGTGATCCGCGGCGGGGACGCCCGCCGCCCGCCCTGGCGGGCAGTGGTCACCACTTGTCACCGTCTGTCACCGGAGCCACCGCTGTCGTCGCCGCAATTGTTGTCACCGCTGGTCACAGGCACCCCCTGACATGGGGTAATGTTCTTCCTGCGTCCGGGCGATTAGCTCAGTGGGAGAGCGCTTCGTTCACACCGAAGAGGTCACTGGTTCGAACCCAGTATCGCCCACCGGGAAAAGCCGGTCCGCCA
>NZ_JBFADM010000054.1:0-58482 GCF_040641355.1 Streptomyces sp. NPDC020996 | reverse complement strand
TTACCCCGCCCGGGCCGGGGCCGCCGGGCCGGGCCCGCGGGTGCCCGGCCGCGACGGCGACGTACAGCGACTCGTCGAGGAGATGGTGCAGTTCGTACGCCTCCAGCGGCGCGCGGCCCGTCGTGGAGACCACCGCCAGGTCCAGGTGGCCCGCGTCCAGTCGGCCGAGGAGCGCGGGCGTGCGGCCCTCCTCGCGGGAGATCCGCACGCGGGGGTGGCGGGCGCGGAACGCGGCGAGGGCGTGCGGCACCAGCGCCGCGTCGGCCGTGGCGAACGCGCCGAACCGCAGCCGCCCGTCCGCCGCCTCGCGCAGCGCCGCCAGTTCCCGCCCTGCCCCGTGCAGCGCCTCGGCCACCGCCTCCGCGTGCGGTACGAGGATCCGCCCGACCTCCGTCAGCCGCACCCCGCGCGGCAGCCGGTCGAACAACGGCCCGCCGCCCAGCGCCGCCTCCAGCGACGAGATCTGCCGCGAGACCGCCGACTGCGTCCAGCCGAGCGCCCGCGCCGCGAGCGTGAACGAGCCGTGCCGGGCCACCTCGAGGAAGACGCGCAGCCAGACCGTCGAGACGTCCGGAATCCCTTCCGGGGCATGCGAGTTCGGCATGGATGCCATGCTAGACATTCGCTTGTCGCATCACACGCGCCCGCCTAGCGTCGACGCCATGGAGAAGGACATGGAGAAGGCCATGGACAAGCACGTGAAAGGCGGGGCGCCGTGAAGGTCACCCTGGACAGTCCCGCGTCGGCGCCCCAGCCCCTGAGCCCCTACTACTCCCAGGTCGCCCGCGTCGAACAGGCCGACGGCAGCGCCCTGTTGTTCGTCTCCGGCCAGATCGCCGAGGGCGACACCCTGGCCGAGCAGAGCCGGGGCGTGTTCGAGACGCTCGACGCGCTGCTGACGGCGCACGGCGCGACCCTGGCGGACATCGTCAACATCCGCACCTACCTCACCGACATCGGCCGGCTCGGGGAATACGGTGCCGTACGGCGGCGGTTCCTCACCGGCACGCCCCCGACCAGCATGACCTTCGAGGTCCCGCGCCTGTTCCGCCCGGAGGCGCTGATCGAGGTGGAAATCGTGGCGGCGGTCCCGGCGGGCAGGTGATACTGCCGCCCATGAAGGCAGCGAACCTGGGCGTCCTGTTCCTCATCGAGCTCGGTGCTCTCGCCGCCGTCGGCTACTGGGGCTTCACCCGCGACGTGGCGGCGCCCCTGGCGTGGCTGCTGGGCCTGGGCGCCCCGGCCGGGCTGATCGTGCTGTGGGGGCGGTTCGGTTCGCGCAAGGCGCCGCACGCGACGCACGGCGCGGTCCGCGTCGGCTTCGAACTGCTCTGGTTCGGGGCCGGCGTGGCCGCGCTGCTCGCTGCCGGGGCCGTGGCATGGGCGATCGCCTTCGCCCTGGTCTGCGCGGTCAGCAAGGCGCTGGCCGTGATCTGGCGCCAGTAGCGCGCACGTTCATGACTCGCCCAGCAGTGCCAGGAAGTCCCGGAACGCCCCCGGCATGTCCACCGACTCCGGGTCCAGGAGCCACTGGTACTGCAGGCCGTCCATCACCGCGACCAGCAGCGGGGCGGTGCGTTCCGGGGTGAGGCCGTTCGGGAGCCGCTCGCCGTACTCGGCGCGCAGGACGGCGGCCATGCTCTCGCGCACCCTGCGGTACCGCTCGGTGAAGTACTCGCGCGCCGGATGCCCCTCCGTCACGCTCTCGCCGAGCAGCGCCGAGAAGGTCTGGATGATGCCGGGCCGCATCGCGTTGTACTCCACCAGTGCGGCCAGCAGATCGACCCGCCACCGGGTGTCCGGCAGCGCGTCCCACTGGTCCCGCTCCTTCAGGACCGCGACGAGCAGCGCGTCCTTGGTCGGGAAGTAGTGCAGCAACCCCTGCTGGGTGAGCCCGACGCGCTCGGCGACCGCGGCCAGGCTCGCGCCCCGGTAGCCGCGCTCGGCGATCACCTCCAGCGCCGCCCGCACGATCTCGCCGCGCCGTTCCTCGCTCCTGACCCTGGCGTTCATGGGGTCACGGTATGTCATCCGCCCACCCTGAATGTAACAGCAAGATAACGAAACCTACCGCTCTACAGGTGACCGATGCACGATGGGGGCACTGCACGGACTTCAACGAGGAGGCACCGCGATGGCGGGAACCCCAGGAACCCCTCCGGCCGGCGAGGCCCGCGAGGCCGACACCGCCGGCGAGGCCGACACCGCCGGCGAGACCGACGCGGCCGACGAGACGCGGGAGGCCCACGCGGCCCGCGCGGCCCGCGAGGCGGTCGTCGAGGCGGCCCTCGGCAGGCTGGACCTGGACGCGAAGGCCCGGCTGCTGTCCGGCCAGGACATGTGGTCCCTGCCCGCCCTGCCGGAGATCGGCCTGAGGTCCCTCGTCATGTCCGACGGCCCGATCGGCGTCCGCGGCGTGCGCTGGACCGCCGACGACCCCTCCGTCGCCCTGCCCTCCCCGACCGCCCTCGCCGCCACCTGGGACCCGCGGCTCGCCCGCCGCGCGGGCGTCCTGCTCGCCCAGGAGGCCCGCCGCAAGGGCGTCCACGTGCTGCTCGCCCCCACCGTCAACCTGCACCGCTCCCCGCTCGGCGGCCGCCACTTCGAGGCCTACAGCGAGGACCCGTACCTCACCGGACTGATCGGCGCGGGCTATGTGTCCGGCGTCCAGTCGGGCGGCGTCGGCACCACCGTCAAGCACTACGTCGCCAACGACGCCGAGACCGACCGCTTCACGGTGAACAACCTGGTGAGCGAACGCGCCCTGCGCGAGCTGTACCTGGCCCCCTTCGAGATCATCGTCGAGAACGCCCACCCCTGGGGCATCATGACCGCCTACAACACGGTCAACGGCACGACGATGACCGAGCACCACTACCTGGTGAACGAGGTCCTGCGCGGCGAATGGGGCTTCGACGGCTACAACGTCTCCGACTGGACGGCCGCCCGTTCCACCAAGGGCGCCATCGAGGGCGGCCTCGACGTGGCCATGCCCGGCCCGCAGACCGTCTACGGCGCACCGCTCGCCCAGGCCGTGCGCGACGGCGAGGTCGAGGAGTCCGCGGTCGACGACGCCGTCCGCAACGTGCTGCGGCTCGCCGCCCGCGTCGGCGTCCTGGAGGGCGCCGAACCCGCGGTGACCGAACTGCCGGACACCGTGGACGGCGGCGCGCTGGCCCGCGAGATCGCCCGCCGCTCCTTCGTCCTGGTCCGCAACGAACGCGGCGCCCTGCCCCTGAAGCCGGGCAGCGTGGCGCTGATCGGCGCCGCCGCCCGCGACGCCCGCGTCCTCGGCGGCGGCTCCGCGACCGTCTTCCCGGCCCGGATCGTCTCCCCCCTCGACGGCCTCACCGCCGCCCTCCCCGACGGCGCCGTCGAGTACGCGGTGGGCGCCGACCCCAACACCGAACTCGCCGTCGCCGACCAGGGTTTCGAGCTGCGCGCGGTGTGCCGGGACGCGGACGGCGAAGTCGTCGGCACCGGCTCGGCCCCCAACGGCCTGATCCAGTGGATGGGTTCGGACCTCCCCGACGGCGTCACCCACGACAACCTGCACACCGTGGAGCTGACCGGCACCTTCACCCCCCGCGAAACCGGCACGCACACCTTCGGCGTCAAGGGCCTGGGCGCCTTCCGGCTGGTCGTCGACGGCACGACGTACTACGACGACGTCCAGCGCCCCGCCGACGACGACGACCCCTTCGAGGCGTTCTTCGGCGCCCCCGTGCCCCGCGCCGAGGCCGAACTCACCGCGGGCGAGACGGTCGAGGTCTCCCTCACCCACGTCGTCGCCTTCCCCGAGAACATGCCCATGAAGGTCGTCGGCTTCGCCCTGGCCCACCAGGAGCCGCAGCGCGACCCCGACGAACTGATCGCCGAGGCGGTCGAGGCGGCCCGCCGCGCCGACACGGCCGTCGTCGTGGTCGCCACCACCGACCGCGTCGAGTCGGAGGGCTACGACCGCAAGGACCTGGCGCTGCCCGGCCGCCAGGACGACCTGGTCCGCGCGGTCGCCGCCGTCAACCCCGACACCGTCGTGGTCGTCAACTCCGGCTCCCCGGTGGAGATGCCGTGGCGCGAGGACGTCGCCGCGGTGCTGCTGACCTGGTTCCCCGGCCAGGAGGGCGGCGCTGCCCTGGCGGACGTGCTCACGGGCGCCCACGAGCCGGGCGGGCGGCTGCCCACCACCTGGGGCTCCCTGGCCGACGCCCCGGTCACCCAGGTGACCCCCGCCGACGGTGAACTGCGCTACTCCGAGGGCGTCTTCATCGGCTACCGGGCCTGGGAGAAGGCCGGCCGCACCCCGTCGTACCCCTTCGGCCACGGCCTCGGCTACACCGACTGGACGTACGAGTCCGTCGACGTGGACGGGACGGCGGACGGTACGACGGCCACCGTCCGCGTCCGCAACACCGGCGAGCGCCCCGGTCGCGAGGTCGTGCAGGTCTACCTGGCCCCGGCCCAGCCCGACGCCGGCCGCCCCGCCCGCCGGCTGGCCGGGTTCGCGGACGTCACGGCCGCTCCCGGCGAGACGGCCGAGGCGGTCGTCACGCTCCCGCGCCGCGCCTTCGAGGTCTGGGACGAGGAGACCGGAGCCTGGACATTTGTGAAGGGTTCGTACGAGATCCAGGTCGGACGCTCGATAGCGGACCGCAGGATCACGGCGACGATTAACGTCTGATCCGGGACAAGTCTCCCCAAGCAGCCCCGGCCCGGGACCTGACCCCCGGGCCGGGGCTCGTACCGCCCCCGGCCCCCCCGGAGGACCCGCTTCAGCGCACCCCGAACCCGTACACCGTCTCGGAACGGAACACCTCGCCCGGCCGCAGCACCGTCGTCGGGTAGTCCGGGCGGTTGGGGGAGTCCGGGAAGTGCTGGGTCTCCAGCGCGACGCCCGCGCCGGGGGAGAAGGGCTCGCCCAGGTGGTCCGCGGTGTACACCTGAAGGCCGGGCTCGGTGGTGGAGACGGTCAGCACCCGCCCGGACACCGGGTCGTACAGCTCGGCGACCTCCCGGGCGGCCTCGGTCACCCCGCCGTCGAGCACGAAGTTGACGTCGTACCCGGAGCCGACCTCGCGCGCCCGCCGGAAGTCGAAGCGGGTGCCGGCCACCTCGCGGGGCGGCCCGGCGGGGATCAGGTGCTCGTCGACGGGCGTGTAGCGGGACGCGGCGACCCGCAGTTCGTGACCGCCCGCGTACCCCGAGCCGGCGAGGCCGAAGTAGCTGTGGTTGGTCAGGTTCACCACGGTCGGCGCGTCCGTCACCGCCTCGTAGGCGATCCGCAGGGCGCCGGACGCGTCCAGCGTGTACGTCGCGGACACCTCCAGCCGGCCCGGGAAGCCCTCCTCGCCGTCCGCGCTGACCCGGCTCAGCCGCACCCCGTGCTCCACCGGCACGACGTCCCACACCCGCTTGTCGAAGCCGCGCTCGCCGCCGTGCAGCGAGTTCGGCGGGGGGTTGAGCGCGAGCTCGTACGTCACCCCGTCCAGCGTGAAGCGGCCGCCCGCGATCCGGTTGGCGTACCGCCCGATCAGAGCGCCGAGGTACGGCTCCGGGTGCGCGAGGTAGCCGTCCAGGCCGGCGAACCCCAGCACCACGTTCCCGGCGCGGCCGTCCCGGTCCGGGACCTCCACCGACTGCACGATCCCGCCGTACGACAGCACCCGCACCCGTACGCCCGACCGCTCCAGGGTCCAGCGGTGCACCGGTGTGCCGTCGGGAAGTGTGCCGAAGTGTTCGTTCATGAGCGAATCCTAAGCGGGTCGGCGAAGTGCGCCGCGGCCGGGCAGCCGGGGGGTGCGGGGAACCGCGCGACCGGCCACGACGGCGCCGCGGCCGACGCACAGGCGCGACGCGGCACATCCGGCGGAGCGCTCAGCGCCGGGCACCGGTCACCGCTTCTTCGCCGTGACCGTCCGGTAGGCGATCTCCGCCAGCCGGGCCTGCCCGTCCACGCTCGGGTGGAACCAGTCCCAGTGGCTCAGCTGACCGGTGCCGAACCGGTACGCGTACACCGCGCCCCCGTCGAAGCGGCAGCGACGGTCCTTCGCGCACACCTCCCCCAGCACCGCGTTGTAGGCCTCCACCCGCTTGCGGACCGTGTCCCGGCGCAGCGTCGCCGCCGAGTCCAGCGCGTCCGCGTCGCCCAGCATCGACGGGCACAGGCCCAGCTTCCAGATCTGCTTGCCCAGCGCGTTGGTGCGCCCCTGGGACCACAGCCGCTTCAGATCCGGCACGCTCGACACGTACACCTGCGCCTTCGGCAGGGCCTTGCGCAGCGTGGCCATCGCCTCCTCGAAGTCGGCGCGGAAGTCGGCCACCGGCGTCATCGCGTCGGTCGAGGCCCGGCAGGCGTCGTTGGCGCCCGCCATCACCGTCACCAGCTGCGGCCTGCGCGTCACCGCCCGCGCCATCTGCCCGGGCAGGTCCGCCATCCGCGCCCCGGTCACCGCGTAGTTCCAGCTGCGCTCGGCCGCCTTCGCCTTCCCCAGCAGCCGCACGGCCAGACTGTCCACCTGCGGACTGGTCCCGGTCGCCCACGAGACCTCCGGGCAGTCCGCCAGCACCGCGCAGGCGTCGAAACCGCGGGTGATGGAGTCGCCGACGGCCGCGATCGAGGCGGGGCTGACGTCCCACACCGGCGCCGGCCGCGCCGACGGCTTCGCGGCCCGCGCCTTCGTCCCGTCCTGCCCGGCGGAGCCGCCACCGGCGGCGTCGCACCCGGCGACGCCGAGGACGGCCGCCGTCACGGCGGCGAGTACGGTCCGTGACCGGCGGCTGGGCTTGCGCATCCGCTGCTGATCCCCTCGGTCGACGTCAGAAAAGTCCCCCTCCATGACAACGCGCGCGGGTTCCCGGCCTCCACCCGGTGCGGCCACCGGCACCCGTACAAGCGTCCTGCCGGGTGAATGGCGGACGTTTCCCGGCACCGGCTCCGACGGTACGTCACACTCCTCGCGCCGTCGCAGGGTAGCCTCGCCATCAGCGTGGCCCGCCCGGCCACGGCCGTCCGCCAGTTCGCAAGATGTCCCGCTCTGCCCGGAGGTCCCGGTGACGACACGTGGAGTCCTGTACGTGCACTCCGCGCCGCGCGCGATGTGCCCGCACGTCGAGTGGGCCGTCGCCGGGGTGCTCGGCACGCGCGTCAGCCTCGACTGGATCCGGCAGCCCGCCGCGCCGGGCACCTGGCGCTCGGAGTTCTCCTGGCAGGGCCAGCCGGGCACCGCGTCCAAGCTGGCCTCCGCGCTGCGCGGCTGGCAGATGCTCCGCTTCGAGGTGACCGCCGAGCCCTGCCCGACCGCCGAGGGCGAGCGCTACAGCTGCACCCCCGACCTCGGCATCTTCCACGCCGTCACCGGCATCCACGGCGACATCCTCATCCCCGAGGACCGCCTGCGCGCCGCCCTGACCCGCTCCCGGGACGGCGAGACGGACCTGGAGGCGGAGATCGCCAGACTCCTGGGCAAGCCCTGGGACGACGAACTCGAGCCGTTCCGGTACGCGGGCGAGGGGGCACCGGTGCGCTGGCTGCACCAGGTCGTCTGACACCCCCGCGCCGCCTCCCGGCGCTACGCGAAGGGGCCCCCACCGACCGGTGGGGGCCCCTTCACGCTTCTGGCGGCGCCTGTCAGACCGTACGGAACGCCAGCACCACGTTGTGCCCGCCGAAGCCGAACGAGTCGTTCAGCGCGGCGATACGGCCCTCCACGGGCAGCTTGCGGGCCTCGCCGCGGACGATGTCGGCGTTGGCCTCCGCCTCCGGGTCGAGGTTCTCGACGTTGATGGTCGGCGGGGCCACCCGGTGGTACAGGGCGAGGATCGTCGCCACGGACTCCACACCGCCCGCGCCACCGAGGAGGTGACCGGTCATCGACTTCGTCGCGGAGACCGCCATGTGGTCCGCGTCGTCGCCGAACACCTTCCGCAGCGCCTTCAGCTCGGCGATGTCACCGGCCGGCGTCGACGTGGCGTGCGCGTTGACGTGCACGATCTCGGCCGGGACCAGGTCGGTGCGGTCCAGCAGGTTCTGCAGGGCGTGCGAGATGCCGCGCCCCTCGGGCTCCGGCTGCACGATGTCGTGGCCGTCGGCGGAGATGCCCTGGCCGACCGCCTCGGCGTACACGCGGGCGCCGCGCTTGGCGGCGTGCTCCGCGGACTCCAGGACGATCACGCCGGCGCCCTCGCCGAGCACGAAGCCGTCGCGGGCGACGTCGTAGGGACGCGAGGCGCCCTGCGGGTCGTCGTTGTTCTTGGACATCGCCATCATGTTGCCGAACGCGGCGATCGGCAGCGGGTGGATCGCCGCCTCCGTGCCGCCCGCGACGACGACGTCGGCGCGGCCCGTGCGGATCATCTCGATGGCGTAGCCGATGGCCTCCGCGCCCGACGCGCAGGCGGACACCGGCGTGTGCACGCCCGCACGGGCGCCCACGGCGAGGCCCACGTTCGCCGAGGGGCCGTTCGGCATCAGCATGGGGACTGTGTGCGGGGAGACGCGGCGGACGCCCTTCTCCTTCAGCACGTCGTACTGGTCGAGCAGGGTCGTCACGCCGCCGATGCCGGAGGCGATGACGGCGCCGAGCCGGTCCGGGTCGACGTTCGGGTCCTCACCGGCCTTGCCCTCGAAACCGGCGTCGGCCCACGCCTCCTTGGCGGCGACCAGCGCGAACTGCGCCGAGCGGTCCAGCCGGCGGGCCTGCGGCCGGGGGATGACCTCGGTGGGTTCCACGGCGACCGGCGCCGCGATGCGGACCGCCTGCTCGGCGGCCCATTCCTGCTCCAGGGGCTTGACGCCGGAACGACCGGCGACCAGACCCTCCCAGGTCGAGGCTGCGTCGCCACCCAGCGGTGTGGTTGCGCCGATACCGGTGACGACCACGGTGCGATTGGTCGGGCTCACGGGAATTCTTTCTCCAACGGATACGAGGATTCGTACGGCGCCACCGCCGGGTGGCGGGGCAGGCAACAGGCCTAGCGGGTGGCTCAGCCCTGGTGCTTGAGGATGTACTCGGTCGCGTCGCCGACCGTCTTGAGGTTCTTCACGTCCTCGTCGGGGATCTTGACGTCGAAGCGCTCCTCGGCGGCGACGACGACCTCGACCATGGACAGCGAGTCGACGTCCAGGTCGTCGGTGAAGGACTTGTCCAGCTGGACGTCCTCGACCGGGATGCCGGCGATCTCGTTAACGATGTCGGCGAGACCGGCGACGATCTCTTCCTGAGTGGCGGCCATGTCAGGCGCTCCTTCGTAGTGATTCAGAGGGTTGGCGTCCGCCGCGTCAGCGGCAGGTGTTGCTGGTCCCGTGCCGGATCGGAGGTGATCCGGCACGGAGTGCCTAGGGGAGGGTAACGACAGTCGCGGCGTAGACGAGACCCGCCCCGAAGCCGATGACGAGCGCGGTGTCGCCGCTCTTCGCCTCACCGGTCGCCAGAAGCCGCTCCATCGCGAGCGGAATCGAGGCGGCCGAGGTGTTGCCGGTGGTGCGCACGTCGCGGGCGACCGTGACGTGCGCCGGCAGTTTCAGCGTCTTCACCATCGAGTCGATGATCCGCTCGTTGGCCTGGTGGGGAATGAAGACGTCCAGGTCGTCCGCGGTGATCCCGGCCGCTTCCAGCGCCTGCTGGGCGACCTTCGCCATCTCGAACACGGCCCAGCGGAACACCGCCTGGCCCTCCTGCGTGATCGCAGGGAACTTGACGTTGCCCTCGCTGTCGAGGGGCAGCTGGGACACGTCGCCGACCCGGAAACGGTCCCAGGACACGGTCTGCTTGATCGTATCGGCCTTGTCGCCCTCGGAACCCCACACCGTCGGACCGATGTGCGGTTCCTCGGAGGGGCCCACGACGACCGCGCCCGCGCCGTCACCGAACAGGAAGGCCGTGGCACGGTCCTCCAGGTCGGTCAGGTCGGACAGCCGCTCCACGCCGATGACCAGCACGTACTCCGCCGAGCCCTCGACGATCATGCCCTTGGCGAGGGTGAGGCCGTAGCCGAAGCCCGCGCAGCCGGCCGAGATGTCGAAGGCGGCGGCCCTGTCCGTGCCGAGCTTGTCGGCGATCTCGGTGGCGATGGCCGGGGTCTGGTGGAAGTGCGAGACGGTGGACACGACGACCGCGCCGATCTGCTCGGCGGCGATCCCGGCGTCGGCGATCGCCTTGCCGGCCGCCTCCACGGACATCGCGGAGACGGTCTCCTCGTCGTTGGCCCAGTGCCGGGTCTCGATGCCGGAGCGCGAGCGGATCCACTCGTCGGACGAGTCGATCTTCTCCAGGATGACCTCGTTCGGCACCACCCGGACCGGACGGTAGCCGCCCACCCCGAGGATGCGCGCGTACGGGGCGCCCTTGCTCGGCTTGATCTTCGACATGCTCCGGGCTCCTTGTCAGGCGTGCTCTGCGATGAGCTCGCGAGCAGCGTCGAGGTCGTCGGGGGTCTTCAGGGCCAGCGTCTTCACACCCGGCAGGGCGCGCTTGGCGAGGCCGGTCAGCGTGCCGCCGGGGCACACCTCCAGCAGCGCGGTGACACCGAGCTCCTTGAACGTCTCCATGCACAGGTCCCAGCGCACCGGGTTGGCGACCTGGCCGACCAGCCGCTCCAGCACCTCGGAGCCGGACTCGACGGTCCGCCCGTCCCGGTTGGAGACGTAGACGACCTTCGGGTCCGCGGGCGAGAGCTCCTTGGCGGCCTCGGCCAGGCTGTCGACCGCGGACGCCATGTGGTGCGTGTGGAAGGCGCCGGCGACCTTCAGCGGAACGATCTTGCGGACGCCCTCGGGCTTGTCCTCGTTCAGCGCGGCGAGCTGCTCCAGCGTGCCCGCGGCGACGATCTGGCCGGCCCCGTTGACGTTCGCCGGGGTCAGGCCGAGCTTCTCCAGGTGCGCGACGGACACCTCCGGGTCGCCGCCGAGCAGCGCCGACATCCCGGTCGCGGTGACGGCGGCGGCCTCGGCCATCGCCAGACCCCGCCTGCGTACGAGCGTCAGCGCGGCGGTGTCGTCGAGGACGCCCGCGAAGGCGGCGGCGGTGATCTCGCCGACGCTGTGGCCCGCGACCGCGCCCGGCGCGACCTCGGAGATGTCACCCAGTGCCGCGGCGGACAGGATTCCGGCGGCGACCAGCAGCGGCTGGGCCACGGCCGTGTCGCGGATCGCCTCCGCGTCGGCCTGGGTGCCGTAGTGGGCGAGGTCCAGCCCGATGGCGTCCGACCAGGCGGCGACGCGGTCGGCGGCACCGGGCAGTTCGAGCCATGGAGTCAGGAAGCCGGGCGTCTGGGCGCCCTGGCCGGGAGCGACGAGTACGAGCACTCTCACACTCTCTCTTGTGGACGGCCGCGACCGCCCGTGGGGACAAGGACGAAGAACAGCAAGGGGTTTTGTGGGCCCCCGACAAAACTCTAGGAGGGGAGATCTCCATCGGCCAGACGCCCCAGGATCAGGGCGATGCGCAGCGTGAACGCAGAGCGTACGTCAGAAGGCGACCATCCGGTGACATCAGTCACACGTCGGAGCCGGTAGCGCACGGTGTTGGGGTGAACGAACAGCATCCGCGCGGCGCCTTCCAGACTGCTCGCCTGTTCCAGATACACGGAGAGCGTCTCCAGGAGCGCCGAACCGGCCTCCTCCAGCGGTCTGTAGATCTCCTCCACCAGCTGCTCGCGCGCGCTCGGGTCACCGGCGATCGCGCGCTCCGGCAGGAGATCGTCCGCCAGCACCGGGCGCGGCGCGTCCTGCCAGGCGGAGCACGCCTTGAGCCCGGCCGCCGCGGCCTGCGCGGACCGGGTCGCGGCCAGCAGGTCGGGCACCACCGGACCGGCCACCACGGGCCCGGCCGCATACGGCCCGATCAGCGACTTCGCGACGGCGAGCGGGTTGTCGCTGCCGCCGGCGATGACGACCAGCCGGTCGCCCAGCACCCCCGTCAGCACCTGGAGCTTGGCGTGCCGGGCGGCCCGCCGGATGGCCTCCACGGTCAGCTCGGAGTCCCCGTCCGGGGCGGTCCCCAGCACCACGCACACATGCTCGGGCGAGTTCCACCCCAGTGCGGCGGCCCTGCTCACGGCGCCCTCGTCGGCCTCCCCGCTCAGCACGGCGTTCACCACCAGCGACTCCAGCCGCGCGTCCCAGGCACCGCGTGCCTCGGCGGCCTGGGCGTACACCTGGGCGGTCGCGAAGGCGATCTCCCGCGCGTACACCAGCAGCGCCTCGCGCAGCACGCTCTCGTCGCCGGGCGCGGCCACCTCGTCGATGGCGCTCTCCATGACCTCGATGGTGGTGCGCACCATCTCCACGGTCTGCCGCAGCGTGATGGCCCGCGTCAGTTCGCGCGGCGCGGTCCCGAACACGTCGGTGGAGATCGCCTGGGGGGCGTCGGGGCGCCGGAACCACTCGGTGAACGCCGCGATGCCCGCCTGGGCCACCAGCCCGATCCAGGAACGGTTCTCCGGAGGCATCGCCCGGTACCACGGCAGCGTCTCGTCCATCCGCGCGATGGCCTGCGCGGCGAGACTCCCGGAGGACTTCTCCAGCCGCTTCAGGGTCGCGGCGTGCGGGTGGACGGCGGGCACTACGGCTTTGTTCTTACCGGTTACGGGTTCGGGCACGGGGACAAGACTGCCTTATCGGGACGGGCGCATGTACTGGCGGGGTGCGGGTCGGTCCGCTGGGCAGGCGGGGCTACCGTGGGGGCGTGATTCAGGTACGGCGCGCTGCGGAGCGCTACCCAGGGGGCGACCCGGCGGCCGGCATCGAGTCGCGGCACGCCTTCTCCTTCGGCCCGCACTACGACCCCGGCAACCTGCGCTTCGGCACGCTGATCGCCTGCAACGAGGAACGGCTCGCCCCCGGCGCCGGGTTCGACGAGCACCCGCACAGCCACACCGAGATCGTGACATGGGTCGTCGAGGGCGAACTGACGCACCGTGACTCCACGGGCCGGGAGACCGTGGTCCGCCCCGGCGACGTCCAGCACCTGAGCGCGGCCGCCGGCGTCCGCCACGTCGAACGCAACGACGGCCCCGCGCTGCTCACCTTCGTACAGATGTGGCTGACCCCCCGGGACCCGGGCGGCGACCCGTCGTACGACATCGTGCGCGGCATCGCCGACTCCACCCCGTACGCCGTCCCGGAGGCGACCGCCATGCTGCACGTACGCCGCCTGGCACCGGGCGAGCGGACGGCCCTCCCGGACGGCGCGTACGTCTACGTACACGTGGTGCGCGGCGAGATCCGCCTCGCCGACGAGCACCTGACCCCGGGCGACGCGGCCCGCATCACGGACGCCGAGGACCTTGAAGCGGTCGGGGTGACGTCGGCCGAGGTGCTGGTGTGGGAGATGGCGGGGAGCTGAGCGGGCGGGGTGGTGCGGTGACACCGCCGCCCACGCTGATCCGTCGCCTTCGCTCGGTGAGGCGGGTGGGCCCTCGCGACCGGCAGCCATCATATTTTGTGATGCAGATCACTCAATATCGCTGCAACCATTGGCCCGGCCATCTGTTCACAGCATGTTCATGGTCGTTACTGTTTCGCGGCGTTGATCGACTTCTGCGCTGAGTCGAGTCGCCGTGCTGGGGAGCACGGTCGGTTCGGCCTGGAAGCCGAATTCTTGTATCGGACTGCGGTTCGCGCGCGGACGCGCCAGGACCGTCCGGGGTGGGAGTCCAAGTGGCTGCTCGGCGTGCGCGTTTACTTTCCGTCACGGTGGCGGGTGCCATCCTGTCGGCCCTGTTGTCGACGGTGTCGGTCGTCTCTCCGCAGTAGGCCGCGGCGGCTGACGACGATGCGACGCCGCTGGTGCCGTCGCAGTCCCTGGGCACGGTCCCCGCGCAGCAGGCGGAAGAAGTGGGCAAGCCGCTCCCCGAGCCGACATGGCCGGATGCGGCCCAGGCGACGGTGGACTTGTCGCAGACGGCGCCGGGAGACCCGGGCACGGTGACCCCGCAACCATCGGCTTCGGCGAGCGGGGATGTCACCGAGATCGGTGGCGTGATCGAAGTCGCGCCGGCACCCCAGGGCCCAGGCACAGGCGCCCAGTTGGCCCGGGCGCGACTCGCCGACGAGGTTACGCCCACGCCCGCACCGAGCGCTTCGGACAGCCCGCAGGCGACTGCCTCCGCCGCCGCGGAGCCGAGCACGGACACATCGCCACAGCCATCCCCGTCGGCATCGGCATCGCCCGGGCCCGCCGACGAGACGCTGTCGCCGGACCAGGTCGAGGTGCGGTTGCTGGACCGCCAGGCCGTGGCTCCGGCCGGCGGCGTGGGCCTGGGACTGCAGGTCACCCGTACCGACGGCGTGACCGTGCCGGGCCAGGTCCAGGTCGACATCGACTACTCGGGCTTCAAGTACGCCTACGGCGGCGACTTCGCCTCCCGGCTGCGCCTGGTGAAGCTGCCCGCCTGCGCGCTGCAGACACCCGACGCCGAGGACTGCACGGACCGCGAGTTCGTGCCCGCCGAGAACGACCCGGCTACAGGCACGCTGACCGCCACGGTCGTGGCCGATCCGGACGGCGACGGCCTGTCCACCCAGCTCGACAGCACCAGCGGTTCCGTCTACGCGCTGACCACCGGCTCCTCTTCGGACAAGGGCGACTACCGGGCATCCACCTTGTCTCCGACCGGATCGTGGGATGTCGCGACCGGCTCCGGAGCCTTCACCTACAACCTGCCTGTGCAGTTGCCGTCTCCGGCGACGGGTTCGGCTCCGGACCTCGGACTGACGTACAACTCGCAGTCGGTGGACGGCCGGACCTCGGCGACGAACAACCAGGCCTCCTGGGTCGGCATGGGCTGGGACCTGAACGTCGGCTATATCGAGCGCAAATACCGTAACTGCACCCAGGACGGGCTGGCGACGATCGGCGACATGTGCTGGGACTCGCCCAACACCGCCGCGGAGCCGGACGGCGCCGTCTACGTCATCAATCTCAACGGGGTGAGCTCGACGCTGGTGCAGGACGGCACCGGCACCGGCTCCTACCACGTGCAGAACGATCCCGGGTGGCGGGTGCAGCACCTGAACGGCGGACACGGCGCGGACGACGAGTACTGGGTGATCTCCTCCCAGGACGGGCAGCGCTACTACTTCGGCTGGGGCCGCTCCGAGCGGACCGGCACCGCGACCGCGTCGGTGTTCACCATCCCGGTCGTCGGCAACGACGCCGGTGAGCCGTGCCACGACAAGTTCCCCGAGCCCTGCACGCAGGCCTGGCGGTGGAACCTGGACCGCGTCGTGGACGCCAACGAAGTCGAGTCGGCCTACTTCTACGACAAGGACACCAACTACTACCGGTCGGTCGCCAACACGGACAAGGCGCGTTCCTACACCGCCGGCGGCTACCTCACCAAGATCGAATACGGCTGGGCAACCCAGATCGCGAACTCCAAGCCCACCGGCAAGGTCGAACTCACCCATGTCGGCCGGTGCGTTGAACGCATGACAGAGGCTGACCCACTGCGCAACGAGTCGCGCGCCTGCCCGTCGATCTCCTCCACTCCCTCCTCCTATCCGGATGTGCCGGTCGACCTGCTGTGCGACGGCAGCGCGGCGGACTACTACTGCGCGGGCAAGACCTACTACCCGACGTTCTTCAGCAAGGACATGCTGTGGGACATCAAGACGTTCGTGCTGAACACCAGCGCGGACGGCTGGGATCTGGTGCAGCAGTACCAGACCAAGCACGGCCTGCCCAACCCGGACGGCTCGATCGGCAAAACGCTGTGGCTGGACTACGTCCAGCGGAAGACCTACGGCACAGGCACCGACATCGTCCTGCCGGTCATCAACTTCAACGGCATCGACCTGGACAACAAGGTCGGCTCCACCGAACTCAACTTCCGCCGCGTCAACACCATTCACGGCGACCTCGGCGCCACCACCACCGTCAGCTATGGCTCCCCCAACCCGTGCAGCGCCGACAATCTCCCCAGTCAGTCGTCGAACACCCAGGACTGCTTCTGGCAGAAGTGGACCCCGGAGGGCGACACCGCATCGAAGAGCGGCTGGTTCAAGAAGTTCCTGGTCACTCAGGTCACCGTCGACCCGACGGTGACCAGCAGCCAGGACGGCGCACCGGAGATGACCACCAGTTACGACTACCAGGGCGGAGCCGGATGGCGTTTCACCAACGATCCACTCACCCCGGACAGTGATGAGTCCTGGTCGGACTGGCGCGGCTACCAGCGCGTCGAAGTCACCTCGGGCACCGGCCCGGTCAAGCACTCCACCTTCCACTGGCTCTACCGCGGCCTGGACGGCGACCGCACCTCCAAGACCGACCCTTCCGCCACCCGCTCCGTCTCGGTGACCGACGGCGAAGGCACCTCCTACACCGACTCGGCCTGGCTGCAGGGCCGCACCATCGAGACCTCGGCACGCGACGACGCCGGCAGTTCACACGAGCGCGTCTTCCACCACTACTGGACCCACACCACCGCCACCTACGCCGGCCTGCCCGACGCCCGCTTCGTCCGCGAGGACCAGACCACCACCGACACCAAGATCTCCACCGGCTGGCGCACCCACGTCGTCCAGAACGAATACGACGCCGGCACCGCCACCTCGGCCACGTACGGTCTGCCGCTCCGCGTCGACGACCAGGGCGAACAAGGCGTCGTGGACAACCGGTGCACCACCTACGGCCGCGCCTACAACACCGACTTTTACGACGGCAGCAGCATCCAGCGATGGATGGTCCTTCTCGACGAGACGCGCCACTACTCCGTCGGCTGCGCCAGCCGGGACGCGGACCATCAGGACCGCTACGCCACCACCTTCTACGACAACGCCACCGACATCGCCGGCAACAAGCCCGTCGACGGCAACCCCACCGAGACACGCACCTACACCACCTCAAGCCACTACCAGCAGGCGAAGTCCGGTTACGACGGCGCGGGCCGGGCGCGCTGGACCGAGGACGCCTACGCGAACCGCACCACCACCAGCTACAGCCCGGAGAACAACTGGCCCACCGACGGCATCACCACCACCTCTCCCGACCCGGACGGGCTTGCCTCCGCGCGTGGCCCGCTGTCGACGACGGTGTGGATGTCCCGGTTCTGGGGCGTGCCGTATCAGAGCAAGGACGCCAACGGGAACATCACCAAGGTCACCTTGGACGCGGCCGGCCGTCCCATCGAGGTGTGGAAGCCGACCGAGACCGGCAGCTCACCCTCGCTCAAGTTCAGCTACACCGTCCCCGCGTCCACCAGCGGTGGAGTGCCCGACTCGGTCGACGGCTACCCTCGCGTGGCCACCCACACGCTGCAGTCGGACAGCACGTATCTGTCCTCCTACGCCTATGCCGACGGGCTGGGCCGGGCCCGGGAGACGCAGGCTCCGATTCCGGACGGCACCGATCCCTCCACGGGTGCAGAGGTTCCCAACCGGCAGGTGGCCGTCACGCGGTACGACACGGCCGGCAACGTCACGGGCACCTCGGCGGTCTTCCGCAACCAGGGCACCGCAGGCTCCGGCGGCCCGGTCAGCCCCAAGGTCGAGGACCTGCCCTCGTACACCGACCTGACCCTCGACTGGGCGGGGCGGACCACGCTGTCGCAGATCCTCGTCGGTGACGGAACCACCGCGCGAGGCGTCGCCCAGGGCCGGGTGCAGACGGCCTATCACGGCGACTACAGCACAGTCACCCCAGCGGTGGGCGGCGCCACCGACACCTACACCGACGTCTACGGTCAGATCTCCAAGGTCGTCGAGCACAGCGGCAGCTCCACCTACGCCACGCAGTACCTCTACACGGCCACCGGTGACCTGCAGCAGATCACCGACACCCGTGGCAACGACACCGTCTACAACTACAACTGGGCCGGCCAGCATACCCGGGTCGCCGACCCGGACGCCCGCATCACCCTCACCGAGTACGACGACAACGGTCAGGTCGACAAGGTCACCAGCAACAAGGGACAGACCGTCCTCGACTACAGCTACGACAACCTGGGCCGCAAGACGGCCGTGACCAGCGACACCGCCGTACTGGCCAGCTGGGTCTGGGACGGCCTGACCGTGCCCGGCGGCAAGGGGCAGATCACCGCGGCCACGAGCCAGGACACCAGCGGCAACACCTACACCGTGAAAACCAACGCCTTTGACGGCCGTGGCCGCCCGCTGAGCACCACGATCAGCATCCCGGCCGGCGTCACCGGCCTGGCAGGCGACTACACCGCGAGCTCCACCTACGACGCCGCCGACCACCTCACCTCGGTCACCTACCCGAAGGCCGGCGGGCTGGACGAGGAGACCGTCACCACCACCTACAACGCCTACGGCCAGCCCCGCAGCCTCGCCTCCGGCCAGCAGACCTACGTCAGGAACACGGTCTACGACGCCTACGGCCTGCTCACCGACCGGTACTACGGCGGCCCCACCGGCGCGGTGAGCGGTGTCGCCGCGCAGCGCACCTACAGCTACTACTACGCGGGCGGCACCCGTTGGCTGCGCGGGATCGCCACGACCACCACGGTCGGCCAGTACACCAGCGAAAAACAGCAAGACCTGTACGACCACGACGACACCGGACGCATCACCGAACTCAGGGAACAGGCCAGCGGCCAGACCGTACAGTCGCAATGCTTCCGCTACGACGGCCAGGGCCGCCTGACCAGCGCCTACACGCGCGCCGGCCTGGGGGTGTGCTCCCTGTACAGCAGCTCCGACTTCACCGGCGAAGCCCCCTACCAGACCGCCTACACCTACGACCGGCTCGGCAACCTCCAGTCCGTCACCGACACCAGCGACACAGGCGCGGCCACCACCCGCGACTACCTCTACCCGGGCTACGACGACGCCGGCAACTGGACCACTGCCAACGCCCCCTCGCCACACGGTGTCCGCAAGATCAACCACATCACCGCCGGCACCACCACGGGCACCGACACCTTCACCTACGACGACGCCGGCCAGATGGACACGCGCATCGAACCCGGCACGAGCACCGACTACGACTGGACCAAGCTCGGTCAGCTCTCCACCGTCAAGACGACCACCTCCGCCGGCAGCCAGCTCACCCGCTACACCTACGGTGCCGACGGCAACCTCCTGCTGCGCACCACACCCCAGGAGACCGTCGCCTACCTCGGCGGCATGGAACTGCACACCGACGGCCAGACGACCACCGCCACCCGCTACTACGCCTGCGGTGGGGCGACCGTGGCCATGCGCACCACCACCGGCACCACCACCACGGGCGGCAAACTCACCTACCTGATGGCCGACACCCAGGCCTCCACCCAGCTTGCCGTCGACGCCACCACCGGCACCACCACCCGCCGCCGCTACACCCCCTTCGGCGACGAACGCAGCGGCACCCTGCCCACCGGCACCGACCACGGCTTCCTCGGCAAGACCGAAGACACCAGCACCGGCCTGTCCCTCCTCGGCGCCCGCGCCTACGACCCGCACCTCGGCCGCTTCCTCAGCCCCGACCCCCTCAACACCCCCTACATCCCGCAAAACCTCTCCGCCTACAGCTACAGCATCAACGACCCCATCAACTACAGCGACCCCTCAGGGCTCTCCTTCACCGCGGAGGACCACAGCAGCGGAAACAACGACTGCAGCCTCACCGAAATCGTCTGCAGTGACGAGGTCCCCGTCGACCAGCTCCCGGACCACGAAAGCGGCGGCGACGACTACAACCACGACGGCTACGCCACCATCCATCCCGGCGTCAACGTCCCCATCATCTGGTCAAAGAAGGACGAATTCATCGCCGCGTTCTTCGCCGACATGGACGACTATTCTTGCCAGTCGGGAGAGCAAAACCGGTGCTATTACGTCGCCCCCGATGAGCCCTACGCCGACTTCAGAGCCTCCATCGCAGCCAAAGGACTTGCGAGCCTCCTGTTTCGTGCATGTGGCGAAGTAGCGGGCAGTTCGACCTGTCCTGTGGCAGGCGGGTCCACGGGTGAAATGGTCGCTGCGATGGGCGAGCTTTCCGCCATGACTGGCGGCGGAGAAGGACCAGGAAGCGGCGGAGGCATCGGCAGAGGGGGCTGCCCCAACAGCTTCACCCCTGACACCGAAGTCCTCATGGCCGACGGATCCACCAAACCAATCGGCGAAATAGAGCCGGAGGACAAAACCCTCGCGACCGACCCGGAAACAGGCGAGACCGAGGCCCGCACGGTCCTGGCCACCATCGTCACCAAGAGCGACAAGGACTTCTCCGAGCTCACTTTGAGTTCCAGTAACGGCAAGGCCAAGGTCACCGCGACCCGTCACCACCCCTTCTGGTCACCCAGCCGGCACGCGTGGGTGGATGCAGGGGAACTGAAGCCGGGGATGACCCTCCTCACCAACACCGATGCCAGGGCCACCGTTACAGCCATTCGTTCCTTCCATGGCAGCCATGAGACCCGCAACCTGACCATCGACGGCCTCCACACGTACTATGTACTCGCTGGTCAGACGCCGGTTCTAGTTCACAACAGCAATTGCTCCGGTATCGGACGCGACTTGATTGGTGGGCAAGAGCAGTTCCATATCATTCACGGTGACAGAACGGGTGGTGGCCATAAGTGGCCCGGACAGCCTGGGAAGACCGTGTTTCCGCGCGGCTGGGACACCGATAAGATCCTCGACAGCATTGCCGACGTGGCGACCAGTCCGAACAGCGTCAGAACGCAGCAGACAGGCCGGGCTGGAGCCCTTTATACGAGGAACGGGGATCCGTCGCGGTGGAAGGTTGAAGGAGTGGTGGACGGCGTGAACATCAGGGTAATTTATGAACCTGCGACAGGCCGAATCGTGACCGGCTTCCCGTATCGACCCTGATGGAGGTGCGGTGGAAGCCGTAGAGTACGCCGCCAAGATCGAAGAACTACTTGAGGAATCTCCCATAACTGCGCCTTCAGTCGCAGTTGACGTGCGCGACCTTCTGGTGGCCGGAGAGTTCGCCCTGGCCTTCGACACAATGTGTTCATGGATTTACGAGGACGAGTTGTCGATTAGTGAGGACTATTACGGGCGGCTTGTTCGGTTGTCGGCGGACCTCGGATCTCGTGATCTAATCGCGCGAATGCGTGAGCTGGTTACGGGGTAACCGAGTGGGCTCCTGTCGCCACTCCGGATCGCGATGTGTCGTGATCGTTTGATGTGGACCCGATCCGAGTGAGCGACCGCAACCTGAAGCCCCGCCAGGTGCGTCTGGCGGGGCTTCTGTGTGGGGCGACGGCGGTAATTGACGGTAACGTCAGCGGATGAGGGCGGCGCAGGGTGGTGGTTCATCGCCGTACCGTGCCTGCGGCGGGAGCCGATGCCGAGCTTGTCGGCGACCGCCCTGCACGGCGACCGTCTCACGTCAGTGTCGTTCCCCTCGTGCCTCCTGGCTGGCGCGCTTCTGCGGTACGAGCGGCTACGTCAGGGGGAACCGCTGGCAGTTGGACTACCGCAGGCCGTCGACGAACGCCTGCCAGGCGGGCGTGCTGACTATCACGGTCGGGCCGGAAGGGTTCTTGCTGTCGCGGACCGGGACGGCGCCGGTCGGGCAGCCGTCGGCGACCTCGACGCAGTCGCCGCCGGTGTTTCCGCTGTACGAGGATGTGCGCCAGACGGCGCCGCCGGCGACTGTGCACTCCACGCAGTCGCCGCCGGTACTGCCGCTGTAGCTGGACTTACGCCACTGTGCGTTCCTCATGGTCGGACCGGTGTCCATAGCGTTCCTCCATCACACGGGCGATCAGTGCCGCTGAATCCTCCACGGAGAGGGCTGCGGCCTGCAAACGAGCGTAACGGCGCGCTGCCTCCTTGATGGTCTCAGGGTTGGCGGTCATGTGCCCTGAAATCAGATCCTCTGTGTAGATGATGTCCGGGTCGTCGTCGAAGCGGAGCAGGTTGAACGCCCCGTCCAAGCTGGCATGTTCACCCGCTGAGTTCGGCAACACCTGCACGTGCAGCCAGCGGTGACCCGTGAACTCCAACAGGTGGGCGAGTTGGCGCCGCATGACATCGCGGCTTCCGATCGGCCGGAGCAACACGGCCTCGTCCAAGACCACCCAGGCCAGCGGCGGCTGTTCGTGCTCCATGATGCGCTGGCGTTCCACGCGGGCCGCCACCAAGCCGTCCAGGTCGTCCGGCATGCCAGTGGCGAGCACGGCCCGTGCGTACTCCTCCGTTTGCAGTAGTCCGTACACCAACTGTGCCTGGTACGTGGAGATGTATGTCGCGCGCGCCTCCATCTCCGCGTACGGCTGGAACCAGTTGGGGAGTTGGCTGCGCAGGACCAGGCCGATGAGGCGGGAGAACAATCCGTCCGTGCCGAGCGCGGCGTCCACGCGTTCGGAGAAGTCGCGGGTGGGGACCTTCTTCGTGGTCTCGATCTGGCCGATGAGCGAGCCCGTGCAGAAGATGATGTCGCCGAGCTGGCCCTGTTTCAGGCCGTGGGCCTCACGGTGGCGGCGCAGCTCCCAGCCGTAGTAGTGCAGCGGTGAAGCGGTGGGGTCGAGAGTCTGGATGTTGGCCACGGTGGCACCTCCGGCGTGCAACGCCGCATGACGTTCGTTTCTCTTGGTAGCCAAGCGTATGCGGTGGGTCACAGGCTGGGTGACGTGAATCACGTAACTGGTCCGCGAGAAGTGGACGTTCAGCCGCGGTACGGCGCCGAGTTCGCGTTGGGGGAGCACTCCGTCCGGCACCTGCGCCGCATCCTGCGGCTCTACCTCAAGGGCTCCGGCCTGCTCGAAGTGGCCGACGCGGCTGGACTGGCGCTGACGGAAATCCTCGCCAACGTCGTCCGGCACGTACCCGGCCGCCGGTGCCGCGTCTGCTTCCTGCTGCTGCCCGGCGCGGTGCGGGTGGAGGTCTCCGACGACTGCCCGCTGCTGCCGGTCCCGGGCAGCGGGGACGTGCTCGCCGACAGTGGCCGCGGCCTGCTTCTCGTCGAGGCGGTCACCGACCGGTGGGGCGTGACGCCGCGCCCCGGCGGTGGCGGGAAGACGGTGTGGTTCGAGTGCGCCGCCGAAAGGCCGCACTCACGCAGATGAGGAAGGCGGAGGCCCTCCGGCCCGGCAACGTGCCCAGGGGCTGACGAAGTTCGACGTACTCCGCACTTGTAACCCGGAACCCCGCTCGGGGAGGGCGCCGCTCGGGGTGCGCGTCGACGAATTCGAGCGGATACTCGAAGTGGACGCTTTCGCACCTCTCCACGCAGGTGCCCTCAAGCGTGACCGGACGTGACCGTCCGGTCGCAGCGATATGACCCCTTCCCATGATCGACGCGCTTCGGCGCGCCACGGTCGCAGCGGCCATGCCGGTCGGGACGGGCGCGGTTGCACAGGGACGCGAAGAACAATCCATGCAGAAAACCGGGCCGGCCGGGCGTGACCGCTGCTTCCTTTTGCCCGCGAGGTATCCCATGACCAGGACCTGCCGCCTCAATTGCATCGTCCCCCCGCACATTCTCGAAAAGCTCCTGAGGAGTGATGACAGCGACACGCACCAGGCCGCTCTGGCCACCATGCTGACCACCGCCTCCCTGCGTGGTGAGCGAGCTGTCCGGGCGTCCTTCGCCGGAGCCGCGGCCCTCGGCAACGGCCGGCGGACCGTCTTCGACTGCCGGCACGGCAGGTCTCTGCCCCTCGCCGTGCTCGCCCGGCCGGAGGACGGAGCCGCTTCCGGGGACGATTCCGTCAACCGGGCGTTCGACGGACTCGGCACGACGCGCGACTTCTACCACGCGTTGTTCCACCGCAACTCGATCGACAACCGGGGGATGCGCCTGGACGGGTACGTCCACTTCAGCACACGTTTCAACAACGCGTTCTGGGACGGCCAGCAGATGGTCTTCGGCGACGGCGACGGAAGGATATTCACCGACTTCACCGGATCCCTCGACGTCATCGGCCACGAACTGACGCACGGAGTCACCGAGAACACCGCGGGACTCGACTACCACAACCAGTCCGGTGCCCTGAACGAGTCCATCTCGGACGTCTTCGGATCGCTGGTCAAGCAGTGGTCGTTGAAGCAGACGGCCGACGAGGCGGACTGGCTGATCGGGGCCGAGATCTTCACTCCGGAGATCGACGCCGACGCCCTCCGCTCGATGAAGGCCCCCGGACACGCGTACGACAACGCGCTGTTCGGCAGCGACCCCCAGCCCGACCACATGAGCAAGTACGTCAGCCTGCCGGACACCGAGCCCGGGGACTTCGGCGGCGTGCACATCAACTCGGGTATTCCGAACAAGGCGTTCTACCAGACGGCTGTGGGAATCGGCGGATTCGCGTGGGATGCTGCCGGACTCATCTGGTACGAGTCACTCAAGGCTTCCAGCGCGGAGACGCAGTTCCAGGACTTCGCGGACACCACCTACCAGAAGGCCGAGGAACTCTTCGGGGCCGGCAGTGCCGAACAACTCGCCGTGCTGGCCGCCTGGCAGGAGGTGGGCCTCCAGATCACTGGGGTCCCGGCCGGGGTCGCCCGGGCGCGCACTCTCACGGCCGGCCGCGACGGCGGCGTGGGACGGGAGGACGGCGTGGCCTCCCTGAGCAAGCAGGTCGGGGCACTGGCCGCCCAGGTGTCCGGGATGGCCAAGGACCTGGCCTCGCTGAAGAGCAAGTGACCGTCGGCGAACGACCGGAGGGCGGGCCGGCCTCGGCCGAGCGGAACGGCGGGAAGCGCCGCCCGGTCGGCCGGGAAGGTTGTGGACGATGAGGGTGACCCTGGCGACACACGGCGGACAGGCGGCCGCGATCCGGCTCCGGCTCCCGCCCGAGGTGCTGGACACCGACACCCTGCCCACGGACGCCGCGGCGGAGCTGGCCGAGCTGGTGGCCGCGGTCGGCCCGGCGGTCGAGAAGGAACGGCCGCCGGGCCGGGCCCGGGACGCCATGAGCTACATGATCACGGTGGAGAAGGACGGCCGCACGACCGTCCTCACTCAGTCGGACACCACCATGACCCCGGAGTTCGCTGCCCTGCTCGGCTGGCTCGAGAGACACTTCGCACAGCGGTGACGAGCCGGGACGGACAGTCACCGGCCGCGTCACTCTCACCGGCCTCGGTGGGCTCAGCCCCGCGCCTCCGCCAGTACGGCGTCCGTGAACGGCGGCCACGCCTCGATGGCCCAGGGGCCGAAGGCGCGGTCGGTCAGGGCGACGGTGGCGAGGCCCGCGTCGGGGTCGATCCACAGGAAGGTGCCGGACTGGCCGAAGTGGCCGAAGGTGCGCGGGGAGGACGTGGCGCCCGTCCAGTGCGGGGACTTGGAGTCGCGGATCTCGAAGCCGAGGCCCCAGTCGTTGGGGTTCTGGTGGCCGTAGCCCGGCAGGACGCCCTTGGTGCCGGGGTACTGCACCGTCATCGCCTCGGCGACCGTGCGCGGGTCCAGCAGGCGCGGCGCCTGCACCTCGGCGGCGAAGCGCAGCAGGTCGGCGGCGGTGGAGACGCCGTCCTTCGCGGGGGAGCCGTCCAGGGTCGTCGCGGACATGCCCAGCGGTGACAGGACCGCCTGGCGCAGGTACTCGGCGAAGGGGATCTCGGTCGCCTTCGCGATGTGGTCGCCGAGCTGCTCGAAACCGGCGTTGGAGTACAGGCGGCGCTCGCCGGGCGGGGCCGTCACCCGGTGCTCGTCGAAGGCCAGGCCGGAGGTGTGGGCGAGCAGATGACGGACGGTGGACCCGGGCGGGCCGGCCGGCTCGTCGAGCTCGATCGCGCCCTCCTCGTACGCCACGAGGGCCGCGTACGCCGCGAGCGGCTTGGTGACCGAGGCCAGCGGGAAGGGTCGGTCGGCCGGCCCGTGGGTCCCCAGGACCGTGCCGTCGGCCCGTACGACACCCGCCGCGGCGGCGGAAACCGGCCAGTTCTCGATCAACGCGAGGCTCTTGAGCGACATGCCGTCGAGCCTAGGGCCTCGCGGCGCCGGCATCGGCGGGGGGTAGGCGTCGGCCGCCGGGCCGGGGGAGACGTACGGTCAACCGGCCGGCGGGCGGCGCTCGCGCATCGCCCCCGTCCTGCCGATTTCTCATCGGTCGGCTTGCCTGGAGTGCGCTCGAAGGTCATAGCGTTGTGCTCATGACGGTGATGGAGACTCCGCGTACCAGGACCGACAGCTGCGCCGCCCCGCCGAACCCGCACCGGCGGCCGCAAGGACAGGACAGTTACACGATCAGCGAGGTCGTCGCCTTCACCGGGCTGACCGCGCACACGCTCCGCTGGTACGAGCGCATCGGCCTCATGCCGCACGTCGACCGGTCGCACACCGGTCAGCGCCGCTACAGCAACCGTGACCTGGACTGGCTGGACTTCGTCGGCAAGCTGCGGCTGACCGGCATGCCGGTCGCCGACATGGTGCGCTACGCCGAACTGGTCCGCGAGGGCGACCACACCTACCGCGAGCGGTTCGAACTGCTGGAGTCCACCCGCCGGGACGTGCTGACCCGGATCGCCGAACTCCAGGACACGCTCGCCGTGCTCGACCGGAAGATCAGTTTCTACGCGGACGCCGACCGCGCCCGCGAAGCGGAGAAGGTGTGATGACCGACACGCAGATCCCCACCGTACGACTCGGCGACACCGGCCCCGAGGTCGGCGTCCAGGGCCTCGGCTGCATGGGCATGAGCTTCGCCTACGGCCCCTCCGACGCCAAGCAGTCCCGGGCCACCCTGGAGCGGGCCCTGGAGCTGGGCGTCACCCTCTACGACACGGCGGACGCGTACGGGGCCGGCGAGAACGAGCGGTTCCTGTCCCCGTTCTTCAAGGCGCACCGGGACGAGGTCGTCGTCGCGACCAAGTTCGCCCTGTCGATCCCGCCGGACGACCCCACGCGGCGCATCGTCCGCAACGACCCGCCGTACATCCGCCAGGCCGTCGAGGCCAGCCTGAAGCGCCTCGACATCGACGCCATCGACCTCTACTACATGCACCGCCGCGACGTGAACGTGCCGATCGAGGAGAGCGTCGGGACGATGGCCGAGCTGGTGCGCGAGGGCAAGGTCAAGCACCTGGGCCTGAGCGAGGTGACCGGCGCGGAGCTGCGGGCCGCGCAGGCCGTGCACCCCATCGCCGCGGTGCAGTCGGAGTGGTCGCTGTTCAGCCGGGACATCGAGGCGCAGGTGGTGCCCGCGGCCCGGGAGCTGGGCGTGGCGCTGGTGCCGTACTCGCCGCTCGGCCGCGGTTTCCTCACCGGCACCTTCACGAACGCCGACAAGGACCTCACCGCGGACGACTTCCGCCGTCAGCAGCCCCGGTTCACCGGCGAGAACGCGGCCGCCAACGCCGCGCTCCTGGAGCCGGTGCGCGCCGTCGCCGAGGCCCACGGGGTGACGCCGGCGCAGATCGCCCTGGCCTGGGTCCAGCAGCAGGCGGCCGTGCGGGACCTGCCGGTCGTGCCGATCCCGGGCACCCGCAAGCCGGAGCGGGTGGAACAGAACGCGGCGGCGACGCGGATCGAGCTGACCGTGGAGGAGCTGTCCCTGCTGGAGCCGATCGCGTCGAAGGTGGCGGGCGACCGGTACGCGGACATGACGTTCACGTCCGCAGGACGGGAGTAGCGGCCGGCCTGCCGGGCGGACTCCGCCGGGGTCCGGCAGCGCCCTGAAGGGGCGCGGGGAACTGCGCGACCGGCCACGACGGTGCGGCAGGCGATCGACCGGTCGGACGGAAGGTCGCGGCATTTCCAGCGGAGCGCTAAAGCTCCGCCAGCAGCTCCGCCTTCTTCACCGAGAACTCCTCGTCCGTCACCAGCCCCGCCCGGTGCAGCTCCCCCAGGTGACGGATCCGCTCGGCGATGTCGGCGGGGTCGCGGCGGGGCCGGGGCGCCGTCACGGCGGCCACCGGCCGGGAGGCGCGGACCGCCGCCAGCACCGCCGCGGCGAACGGCAGGGACTCGTGCACGGGCCCGTAACCGAGCCCGAACACGACGGCGGCCGGGTCCTGGTCCGGCTGGGCCGGCTGCCCGGCCGCCCCGGCCTCCCGCCGCAGCAGCCGCAGATGCCCCTCGAACGCCTCGGGCGAGCGCCACTCCACCCCGCTCAGCTCCGTGACCGGGAAGCTCTGGTCGCCCGCCTTCCACTTCGCCGACGACGCGCCCGTCCAGAACCACCGGAAGGCGACCGTACGGCCGTCGAAGGACGCCTTCGCGTCGTACGCCTTGAACTGCCGCGGCGCCTCGGGAGCGGCCACCAGGAACTCGTCGGCCGGGCCGTCGTCGGTCAGCCGGGCCCGCAGCTCGTCGGCGTAGTACTCGGCGAGCGTCTCGCGCTCCGCGGGCAGCACCAGCCGGTACGGGTCGCACCCGTCCCTCAGCTGGCCCGCGGCCGCCTCCATCAGCGGGTCGGCGCCGGGGCGCGGCTCGGCCCGCAGCACGACCGTGCCCCGCTTGCCGGGGGAGAGCGTCACCCCGGCGAGGGCCGCGAGCGGCACCCGGCGTTCCCCGAGCGCCTGGAAGAGCTTGGGTGTTCGAATCCCCCGTTCGTAACGGATGAGCACGGAGTCGGACTCGAACTCCCAGGCGGCATGAAATCCGGCCAGTACGTCACCCATGCGGCTCATCGTATGCGCGACCGGCTTCTTCGTCGCTACCCCGTGCATACCGCAATTTCTGCGCCTCTACGCGCGTCCGGCCGCCGCGGGACCGGACAAACCCGCGCTGCACACCGCATCCTCGCGCGCGCACTGCACCGAGCCGTACGCGCCAACCCCGATGTCGGCGAAGTTGCGCAGGCTCTGCGTACCGGGCTGGAAGTAGCCGCTGTGCCCCTTCGCGCCGTCGGCCGACAGCACCCGTGCCCCGAACGAGGCCGCGACCGGGTCGGCGCCGTGGCCGAGCCCGCCGACCTCCAGGTAGGGCACGTCCTGCACCCAGTCGGTGGCGTTGCGCATCGACCACACCCGGGCGGAGGTGCGCAGGCCGGATGCCCGCTGCACGCGCATGCCGGGGCTCGCGGCGACCGCGATGTCGGCCACCCGGCGCGGCAGCGCGTGCGCGGCGACCCCGCACACCACGGAGCCGTAGCTGTGGCAGAACAGCGTGACCGGCGCGGTCCCGGGCAGGGCGCGCACCAGCGCGTTCAGCCGCACCGCGCCGTTCTCGGCGCGCATCGCGGTGGCCGAGTCGATGCCGAGTCCGGCGGGCGCGGTGTAGTCGGCCCAGGCGATCACCGCCGTACGGGTCTCCGGGTCCGCCTCCCGCTCGGCCGCGTACAGGGACTCGCCCATGCCGACGGGTGCCGAGTACCTGCGGTTGGTGCGCTGGAAGGTGAGCAGGGCGGTGTCGACGCCGGGCACGATCACCGACACCCGCTCGGCCCGGGTCAGGTCTCCGAACACCTCGGCGACGCGCCCCGAGCCGGCCGGGTCGAAGGCGAGGATCTGGCGGCCGGGGCTCAGCAGCGACGCGTAGCGGTGCATGCGGCGGCCCGCCTCGTACTGCCCGGCGGGCGTGAGCCGGCTGTCGTGCATGCGCTTGAACTCGGCCCGGTGCTGGTGCGCGAGCGCGATCCGGTTGGCCTGGTAGCGCAGGGCGACGGGCGCGCCGTTCATGTTGCCGACCGCGAGCGGGTAGTGCCGGGCGAGGTCACCGCGCTCCCTGGGGGTGAGCGAGGCGAAGAAGCGGGCGATCCGGGCGGGGCTCGCGTCCGGGTGCGGCAGCCGGTGCCCGTGCAGCCGGCCGTGGTCCCAGGCGGAGACCGAGGCCTGCAGGGCGGTGGGCGCGCGGTGGGAGCGCAGCGCCGTCCAGCCGGTGGTGGCGAGCATCACGAACACGACGGCCAGCGCGAGCAGCGCGCGCCAGACGTTGAGCGGCGGGGAGGTTTCGAAGGAAGTCACTGAAAGGACACACTAGGAGAACGAGAGGGTCTCGTGCTGCCACAGTGACGCGGCTCACGTTCGGCTCATGTTTCAGAAGACACGCCTGTGATACCTGAGCGTGTTCGCCAGTTCTCCGTGAGTGCCGGGCCCACCTGTTCGAGGTACGAGATCGTCAGCCGGCGCATGGCGTCCAGGCTGACGTCCCCCCGGCTGCTCCACTGCCGCTCGGCCAGCCGCATCACCCCGCCGAAGACGGCCACGGCCAGCCGGGGCCGCGGGTCGGCGTCCGCGTCCACGCCCTCGCGCTCGGCCAGCACGCGCGCGAGGCTGTCCTCGATCTCCGCGCTGCGCCGCAGGTGGGCGGCGAGCAGCACCGGGGTCGACTCGATCACCTGGTACATGCGCAGGTACAGCTCGACCGGCACGACGGACTCGATGATGTCGTTGAGGCCGTCCCAGCCCTCCAGCAACGCCTGCCGCAGCGCCGTCATCGGCGCCTCCCCGGCCGGGCGGTCCCGTACGGCCTCGACGAACCGCGCCACCGCCAGCTCCTGAAGGAAGAGGGCCGCCTCCTGCTTGCCGGCGAAGTAACGGAAGAAGGTGCGCTGGGAGACGTCGACGGTGTCGGCTATCTCGTCGACGGTCGTCCGCTCGTAACCCCGGGTGGTGAACAGCTCGAGAGCGGTCCGCAGCAGGGCGTCCCGGGTGCGCTGCTTCTTGCGTTCGCGCAGTGTTTCCATGACCGTCAGTTACTGACTTGTGAACTGGTTTGTCAATTGTCAGCGGCTGTCACTAACCTCGAATGTATGACTAGTCAGACCACCGTCGACACGACGGGACCGGGAGACGGGGCGTCGGCGGCCCCGTCGGACCGGTCGCCGTCCTCCGGGCTGCGCGGCCACCCCTGGGTCACCCTCATCACCGTCGCCGTCGGGGTCATGATGGTGGCCCTGGACGGCACCATCGTGGCCATCGCCAACCCTGCCATCCAGAAGGACCTGAAGGCGAGCTTCGCCGACGTCCAGTGGATCACCAACGGCTACTTCCTCGCCCTCGCGGTCTCCCTGATCACGGCCGGCAAGCTCGGTGACCGCTTCGGGCACCGGCAGACCTTCCTGATCGGCGTGACCGGCTTCGCCGCCGCCTCGGGCGCCATCGGACTGTCCAGCAGCATCGCCGCCGTCGTCACCTTCCGCGTCTTCCAGGGCCTCTTCGGCGCCCTGCTGATGCCGGCCGCGCTCGGCCTGCTGCGGGCGACCTTCCCGGCCGAGAAGCTCAACATGGCCATCGGCATCTGGGGCATGGTCATCGGCGCCTCCACCGCGGGCGGCCCGATCCTCGGCGGCGTGCTCGTGGAGCACGTCAACTGGCAGTCGGTGTTCTTCATCAACGTGCCCGTCGGCGCGATCGCCCTGGTCCTCGGCATCCTGATCCTGCTCGACCACCGCGCCGAGAACGCCCCGCGCTCCTTCGACATCCTGGGCATCGTGCTGCTCTCCGGCGCGATGTTCTGCCTGGTGTGGGCCCTGATCAAGGCGCCGACGTGGGGCTGGGGCGACGGCCGGACCTGGCTGTTCATCGGCGTCTCGGCGGTGGGCTTCGCGCTGTTCTCCTTCTGGGAGACCAAGGTGAAGGAGCCGCTGATCCCGCTCGGACTGTTCCGCTCCGTCCCGCTGTCCGCGGGCGTCGTGCTGATGGTCCTGATGGCCATCGCGTTCATGGGCGGCCTGTTCTTCGTGACGTTCTACCTGCAGAACGTGCACGGCATGAGCCCGATCGACGCCGGTCTGCACCTGCTGCCGCTCACCGGCATGATGATCGTCGGCTCGCCGCTGGCCGGCGCGCTGATCACCAGGCTGGGCCCGCGCATCCCGCTGGCCGGCGGCATGACGGCCACCGCCGTCGCCATGTACGGCATGTCGACCCTGCAGACCGACACCGGCAGCGCGACCATGTCGCTCTGGTTCGCCCTGCTGGGCCTCGGCCTCGCCCCGGTCATGGTCGGCGCCACCGAGGTCATCGTCGGCAACGCCCCCATGGAGCTGTCCGGCGTCGCCGGCGGCCTGCAGCAGGCGGCGATGCAGATCGGCGGCAGCCTCGGTACGGCCGTGCTGGGCGCCGTGATGGCCTCCAAGGTCGACAGCGACCTGGCGGGCAACTGGAAGGACGCCGGGCTGCCCCCGCTCACCCCGGCCCAGCTGGACCAGGCCGCGGAGGCTGTCCAGGTAGGCGTGGCGCCGGTCGCCAAGGGCACGCCGGAGACGCTCGTGGCGAAGATCACCGACGTCGCGCACGACACCTTCATCTCCGGCATGAGCCTCGCCTCCCTCGTCGCCTGCGGTGTCGCGTTCGTGGCGATCTTCGTCGCCCTGCTCACCAAGCGCGGCAAGAACGCGCAGGCGGGTGCGGGCGCCGCGCACATCTGACCGCCCGCGAGCGGCTTCCGCCCACGGCCGGAAGCCGCTCGCGATCCCTCCCACCGGCGGAAGCCGCTCGCGATCCCTCCCACCGGCGGAAGCCGCTCGCGGTCCCTCCCACCGGCGGAAGCCGCTCGCGGTCCCTCCCACCGGCGGAAGCCGCTCGCGATCCCTCCCACCGGCGCGCGCCGCAGACCACGGCGGGCATGTCCTGCCGGGGCCTGTCGTGTCCTGTCGTGTCTTGTCGTGCCCTGTCGGGGACAACGGCCCGGATTAGCCCGCGAATCGGGGGTACCCGCACCATCGAGCCCCGAACAGACCCCGGGGCTCAGGGAGTTGATGATGGCGGGCTTCGGAAATGGAACGCGCAGGCACCCCCGCTCACGTGGCCGGACGTGGTCACGGACCGGGCCGGATCGCGCGACGCTCGGAATCATCGGAGTCATCTGCGCGGTCGCCGGGTTCTTCGCGCTGGGGATCGTCCTCGGCCCCGTGGCGATCGTCTGCGGCTGGCTGGCAATGGGCCGCAGCTGGGCGGGCTCCCGCCCCGTGCCGGCTCTGGTCGCCCTCGTACTGGGCGCCATCGACACGCTCCTGGCGATCATCTGGCTCGCCGGAGCGGCCACCCCGGGCAGCGGGCTGTTCTGACCCGAGGTGGGAAGGGACGGACCCCCGGCGGGACGGCGAACACGACAAGGCCGGGGGCCCGCCCACACGCCGACCGTCACCACCGCCGTTCCCGGTACGACCGGCAGCCGCCCGGCTACGCGGCACCTCCGGCGTCCCCCGTGCCGCGTGCCGCGGCTTCACGCCCGTGGCGCCCGACCTACCGCGCTCGCGGGCCCACAGGCCCGTGGCCGGCGGCTGCTGACCGCGGGTCTTCGCGCCTGCGACGCGCGGCTGGCCGCGGGCGGTCTCCATACTCGTGGCACGTGACCGTGCCGGCCCCACAGGCCTGTGCGCGCTTCCGGTGACCGGGGTACTCACGCCTGCCGCGTGCAGGCCGGTCAGAACTGGCCTGCACGCCCCTGATGCCCGGCCGGTGCCCGGTCTTCACGCCTGCGCTATGCGGCCGGTCACCTCCGGCTCTCACCCCACGCACTCGGACAGCCGTCTCCGCCCCCCCCCGCGAGGCGTGGCCGAGGCCTCCGGCCTCACGCCGTGCTCCGCGCCCGGAGCCCTCTTGTCTCACGCCCGCGACGCGTGGCCGGGGATGGGGCCGCCGCCCGCGAGGCGTGGTCGGGGCCTCCGGCGCGCGCCGTGCTCCGCGCCCGGAGCCCTCTGATCTCGCGTCTGCGACGCGCGGCCGGAGGCTTCCGGGCTGACGCCTGTGACGCGTGAGCGGGGAATGGGCTGGCGCCCGTGGCGCGCGGTCCGGGCCTCCGGCGTGCGCCGTGCTCCGCGCTCGGAGTCCTCTGGCCTCACGCCTGCGACGCGCCGGTGGAGACTTCCGGGCTGACGCCCGTGGCGCGCGGTCGGCGACCGGGCCGCCCGCCCGCGATGCGTGGTCGGGGCCTCCGGCGTGCGCCGTGCTCGGCGCCCGGAGCCTTCTGATCTCGCGCCTGCGACGCGCGGCCGGAGACTTCCGGGCTGACGCCCGTGGCGCGTGGCCGGGGCCGGGCTCGTGCCCGTGACGCGCGGTTCGGGGCTGGGCTCGTGCCCGTGACGCGCGGTTCGGGGCCGGGCTCGTGCCCGTGACGCGTGGGCCGGGACCGGGCTCGTGGCGCGTGGGCCGGGGGAGCTCGGGCGTGGGCCTGCGGCGGGCGGGCGTCAGTGGTGGGCGGAGTGTTTTCGGAGGGCCGCGACCTCGGCGCGCAGGGCGCGGACCTCCGCGGTCAGTGCTTCGATCGCCTCGGTCTGGAGGCGTTCCTCCGCGTCGTCCCGTTCGAACCGGGCGATGAACCAGGTGGCGATGTTCGCCGTCACCACACCTAGCAGCGCGATCCCGGACAGCATCAGGCCGACCGCGATCATCCGGCCCAGGCCGGTCGTCGGCGCGTGGTCCCCGTAGCCGACCGTCGTCATCGTCGTGAACGACCACCACACCGCGTCACCCAGTGTGCGAATGTTCCCGTCCGGTGAGTCGCGCTCCACCGACAGCACGGCCAGCGACCCGAACATCAGCAGCCCCACCACGGATCCGGCGACGTACGTGGTCAGCCTGATCTGGGTGGCCATCCGCGCCCGCCGCCCCACCAGCATCAGGGTGGCGACCATGCGCAGCAGCCGCAGCGGCTGCAGGATCGGCAGCACCACCGCGCCCAGGTCCAGCCAGTGCCGCCGTACGAACGCCCGGCGGTCGCGGGCGAGCGCCAGCCGCGTCACATAGTCACCCGCGAACGCGCCCCACACCGCCCACTCGGTCGCCGTGCACACCACGGTCAGCGACCGGCCGGCCGTGCTGTCCACGATCGGTACGGCGTAGGCGACGGCGAACAGTACGGCGAGCGCCAGCAGCGGCCGTTGCGTCAGCTCTTCCCACCGTGCCTGCGCCGTTTGTTGCTCCATACCCGCATGGTAAAGAACGCGTAAGGGCGGCGGAGCCATGAGCTCCGCCGCCCTCGCAGCCGAAACCGGCCACGAACCGTCCGCGAACCGTCCGCGAACCGTCCGCGTCGCGGCTACGCGTCGCCGCCCGCCGCGCCCGGGTCCGCCGCCGTGACGTCGAGGACCCGGTAGCGGTCGATCGCCTGCTTCAGCACCGACCGGTCGACCTGGCCCTGCTTGGCCAGCTCGGTCAGCACCGCCACCACGACCGACTCCGCGTCGATGTGGAAGAAGCGCCGCGCCGCCCCGCGGGTGTCCGCGAAGCCGAAGCCGTCCGCGCCCAGCGACTGGTACGGCCCCGGCACCCACCGCGCGATCTGGTCCGGCACCGACCGCATCCAGTCGGACACGGCCACGAACGGCCCCTGCGCGCCGCCGAGCTTCCGCGTCACGTAGGGCACGCGCTGCTCCTCCTCGGGGTGCAGCAGGTTGTGCTCCTCGCACGCCACGGCCTCGCGCCGCAGCTCGTTCCAGGAGGTCGCCGACCACACGTCGGCCCGCACGTTCCAGTCCTCGGCGAGGATCCGCTGCGCCTCGATCGCCCACGGCAGGGCCACGCCGGACGCCAGGATCTGCGCCGGGATCGAGCCGGACGTGCCCTCGCTGAAGCGGTAGACGCCCTTGAGGATGCCCTCGACGTCCACGTTCTCCGGCTCGGCCGGGTGCCGGATCGGCTCGTTGTAGACGGTGAGGTAGTAGAAGACGTCCTCGCCGTGCGGGTGCTGCTCGTCCCCGCCGTACATCCGGCGCAGGCCGTCCTTCACGATGTGCGCGATCTCGAAGCCGAACGCCGGGTCGTAGGCCACGCACGCCGGGTTGGTCGAAGCGAGCAGCTGCGAGTGGCCGTCCGCGTGCTGCAGACCCTCACCGGTCAGCGTCGTACGGCCGGCGGTCGCGCCCAGCACGAAACCGCGCGCCAGCTGGTCGGCCATCTGCCAGAACTGGTCGCCGGTGCGCTGGAAACCGAACATCGAGTAGAAGACGTACACCGGGATGAGCGGCTCGCCGTGGGTGGCGTAGGCGGAGCCGGCCGCGATCGCCGAGGCCGTGCAGCCCGCCTCCGAGATGCCGTCGTGCAGCATCTGCCCGGTCGGCGACTCCTTGTAAGCGAGCAGCAGATCGCGGTCGACCGCCTCGTACTGCTGGCCGAGCGGGTTGTAGATCTTCGCGCTCGGGAAGAACGAGTCCATGCCGAACGTGCGGTACTCGTCCGGCGCGATCAGCACGAACCGCTTGCCGATCTCCTTGTCCCGCATGAGGTCCTTGAGCAGCCGCACGAAGGCCATGGTCGTCGCGATGGACTGCTGACCGGAGCCCTTCTTCACGGTCGCGTACGTCTTGTCGTCCGGCAGCGGGAGCGGCTTGGAGCGGACCACCCGGGTCGGTACGTACCCGCCGCACTGCCGGCGCATGTCGTGCATGTACTGGATCTCTTCGGAGTCCCGGCCCGGGTGGTAGTACGGCGGCACGCCGGACTCCAGCTCGTTGTCCGAGATCGGCAGGTGCAGGCGGTCCCGGAAGCGCTTGAGGTCGTCGACCGTCAGCTTCTTCATCTGGTGGGTGGCGTTGCGGCCCTCGAAGTTCGGGCCGAGCGTCCAGCCCTTGACCGTCTTGGCGAGGATGACCGTCGGCTGGCCCTTGTGCTCCTTGGCCGCCTTGAACGCCGCGTAGATCTTGCGGTGGTCGTGGCCGCCGCGGCCCAGCATCAGGACCTGGTGGTCGGTCATGTTCTCGACCATCGCGCGCAGCCGCTGGTCGTCGCCGAAGAAGTGCTCGCGGATGTACGCGCCGGTCTCGGTGGCGTACGTCTGGAACTGGCCGTCCGGCGTGGTGTTCATCTTGTTGACCAGCACGCCGTCGCGGTCCTGCGCGAGCAGCGGGTCCCAGGAGCGGTCCCAGATCAGCTTGATGACGTTCCAGCCGGCGCCGCGGAAGACCGACTCCAGCTCCTGGATGATCTTGCCGTTGCCGCGCACCGGGCCGTCCAGGCGCTGCAGGTTGCAGTTGACGACGAAGGTCAGGTTGTCCAGGCCCTCGCGCGCGGCGATCGACAGCTGGCCGAGCGACTCCGGCTCGTCCATCTCACCGTCGCCGAGGAAGGCCCACACGTGCGACTTGGAGGTGTCGGCGATCCCGCGCGCGTGCATGTAGCGGTTCATCCGCGCCTGGTAGATCGCGCCGATCGGGCCGAGGCCCATCGAGACGGTCGGGAACTCCCAGAAGTCCGGCATCGAGCGCGGGTGCGGGTAGCTGGACAGCGCGTACGGCGCCTTCGACTTCTCCTGCCGGAAGCCGTCCAGGTGCCGCTCGGTGAGCCGGTCCAGCAGGTACGCGCGCGCGTAGATGCCCGGGGAGGCGTGCCCCTGGAAGAAGACCTGGTCGCCGCCGTCGCCCTCGTCCTTGCCGCGGAAGAAGTGATTGAAGCCGACGTCGTAGAGCGACGCGGAGGAGGCGAAGGTGGCGATGTGGCCGCCGACCCCGATGCCGGGCCGCTGGGCGCGCGAGACCATCACCGCCGCGTTCCAGCGGGTGGCGTTGAGGATCTTCCGCTCGATCTCCTCGTTGCCCGGGAAGAACGGCTCGTTCTTCGTCGGGATCGTGTTGACGTAGTCCGTGCTGCGCATCTCGGGCACGGCCACGCGCTTCTCGCGGGCCCGCTCGATCAGCCGCAGCATCAGGTAGCGCGCCCGTTCCCGGCCGCGCTCGTCCACGGCGGCGTCGAGGGAGTCGAGCCACTCCTGGGTTTCCTCGGGGTCGAAGTCAGGAACCTGACTCGGAAGGCCGCCAATGATGATCGGGTTGCGATCGGATCCGGAAGCCACGCTGGTCCTTACCTGTCAGAGGGCTGCTGTCAGCTGCATTTTCGGTACGCCTGCACCGCTTCCCCATCGTGTACCTCGGGGAGGCAAACGTCATCTCTACTGAGAGGTAACCGGGGCCCGTATGCGAAGACCGGGGTTCCCAATGGGGCAAAGGGGGCACAAGGGTGTGGTGGAGGTCACTCACGGAGGGGACGGTGTGCCTGGAGTTGCGGTGACACGGCCAGGATCGTCACCGTTTCGGCGGTCTGGACGGCCGGGTACTTGCGCGATCCGCCCCGCCCGTGTGGACTACGGCCAATGCTTCGCGCACGCGCGTGGCTGAACCATCACCAAGACATGATCAGGAGGCAACCCGTGAGCGCGACCGCGGACCACGCGGAGGAGCGGACGAACCCTGCCGTCAGGCTGGGGTTCCAGCCCGAGCAGGTGGTCCAGGAGATCGGCTACGACGAAGACGTCGACCAGGAGCTCCGCGAGGCCATCGAGGACGTCATCGGCAGCGACCTGGTGGACGAAGAGTACGACGACGTGGCCGACGCCGTGGTGCTGTGGTTCCGCGACGAGGACGGCGACCTGACGGACGCGCTGGTGGACGCCACCACGTACGTCGAAGAAGGCGGCTCGATCCTGCTGCTGACCCCGAAGACAGGCCGGGACGGCTACGTGGAGCCGAGCGACATCTCCGAAGCCGCGACGACGGCGGGGCTGTCCGCCTCCAAGAGCGTCAGCGTGGGCAAGGACTGGAGCGGCAGCCGGCTGGTGACGCCCAAGGCGGCCAAGACCAAGAAGTGACACGCCCGGGGCGGGCCGGTGCGACCGGCCCGCCCGTCGGCGTCCCGTGATCGCTGCGTAGGGTGGTGCCACCACCCCGACAGCCCCACCGGAAGGGACGTACGACCCATGGCGATCCAGGTCGGAGACAAGGCCCCCGACTTCGAGCTGAAGGACAACCACGGCCGCACCGTGAAGCTGTCCGACTTCCGAGGCGACAAGAACGTCGTCCTGCTCTTCTACCCGTTCGCCTTCACCGGCGTGTGCACCGGCGAGCTGTGCGAGGTGCGGGACAACCTGCCGAAGTTCGCCGACCGCGACACCCAGGTGCTCGCCGTCTCCAACGACTCCATCCACACCCTGCGCGTCTTCGCCGAGCAGGAGGGCCTGGAGTACCCGCTGCTGAGCGACTTCTGGCCGCACGGCGAGGTCTCCCGCGCCTACGGCGTCTTCGCCGAGGACAAGGGGTGCGCGGTGCGCGGCACCTTCGTCATCGACAAGGAGGGCACGGTGCGCTGGACGGTCGTCAACGCGCTGCCGGACGCCCGTGACCTGAACGACTACGTCAAGGCGCTCGACACCCTCTGATTTTGTCGCCGCCAAGGCCTGCGGCGGACGGGAACCCGTCACTAGGATCAAACCGTTGATCCGATGTCATAACGCGCGGCGGGGCTCCCCGCCCAACACACCAATGGAGGACTCGTGGGAGTCAGCCTCAGCAAGGGCGGCAACGTATCACTGACGAAGGAGGCCCCGGGCCTGACCGCGGTCCTCGTCGGCCTGGGCTGGGACGCCCGCACCACGACCGGCACCGACTTCGACCTCGATGCCAGCGCGCTGCTGCTGAACAGCTCCGGCAAGGTCGGCAGCGACCAGCACTTCGTCTTCTTCAACAACCTCAAGAGCCCCGACGGCTCGGTCGAGCACACCGGCGACAACCTCACCGGTGAGGGCGAGGGCGACGACGAGGTGATCAAGGTCAACCTCGCGGGTGTCCCGCTGGACATCGAGAAGATCGTCTTCCCGGTCTCCATCTACGACGCCGAGAACCGCCAGCAGTCCTTCGGCCAGGTCCGCAACGCCTACATCCGCGTCGTGAACCAGGCCGGCGGCGCGGAGATCGCCCGCTACGACCTGAGCGAGGACGCCTCCACCGAGACCGCCATGGTCTTCGGCGAGCTCTACCGGCACGGCGCGGAGTGGAAGTTCCGCGCCATCGGCCAGGGCTACGCGTCGGGCCTGCGCGGCATCGCGCAGGACTTCGGCGTGAACGTCTGAGGCGTGGACGTCTGAGACGGGCGCGAGGTCTCGTCACACCGGCGCCGCACCGTTCGCGTGCGGCGCCCGGGGGCGCCCCTCCGGGGGTGCGCAGGACAACAGAACAGGCAGCAACTCGGGGAGGACCAGCATCATGGGCGTCACGCTCGCCAAGGGGGGCAACGTCTCCCTGTCCAAGGCCGCACCCAATCTCACCCAGGTGATGATCGGGCTCGGCTGGGACGCGCGCTCCACCACCGGAGCCCCGTTCGACCTCGACGCCAGCGCCCTGCTGTGCAACGGCGGGCGGGTGCTGGGCGACGAGTGGTTCGTCTTCTACAACCAGCTCACGTCTCCGGACGGCTCGGTGGAACACACCGGCGACAACCTCACCGGTGAGGGCGAGGGCGACGACGAGTCGATCCTGGTCGACCTGGCCAAGGTGCCGCCCCAGTGCGACAAGATCGTCTTCCCGGTCTCCATCCACATGGCGGACGAGCGCAACCAGACCTTCGGTCAGGTCAGCAACGCGTTCATCCGGGTCGTCAACCAGGCCGACGGGCAGGAACTCGCACGCTACGACCTGAGCGAGGACGCGTCCACCGAGACCGCCATGATCTTCGGCGAGCTCTACCGCTACCAGGGCGAATGGAAGTTCCGGGCCGTGGGGCAGGGGTACGCGTCCGGGTTGCGGGGGATCGCTCTAGACTTTGGGGTCAATGTTTCGTAAAAAGCCGGGTATGGCGCGGGGGAGACCTTCCCCCGAGCCCGGCTTGGGGGGACCCCCACCATACGGATTGGGTAGCCAGTGCTTCTGAAAACCTTCGGCTGGTCGTTCGCGGTCACCGCGATCGGTCTGGTCGCTGCGGTCTTCTACGGGGGGTGGGAGGCCTTCGGCATCGTGGCGATCCTCTCCGTCCTCGAGATCTCCCTGTCGTTCGACAACGCGGTCGTCAACGCCGGAATCCTGAAGAAGATGAACGCCTTCTGGCAGAAGATCTTCCTCACGGTCGGCGTGCTCATCGCCGTCTTCGGCATGCGGCTGGTCTTCCCCGTCGTGATCGTCGCGATCAGCGCCAAGATGGGCCCCATCGAGGCCGTCGACCTCGCGCTGAACAACAAGGACCGCTACCAGGAACTCGTCACCGACGCCCACCCGGCCATCGCCGCGTTCGGTGGCATGTTCCTGCTGATGATCTTCCTCGACTTCATCTTCGAGGACCGGGACATCCAGTGGCTGCGCTGGATCGAGCGGCCGCTGGCCAAGCTCGGCAAGGTCGACATGCTGTCGGTCTGCATCTCCCTGATCGTCCTGCTGATCACCTCCTTCACCTTCGCCACCCACGCCCACCAGCACGGCGGCTCGCACGTCGACAAGGCGCAGACGGTGCTGATCGCCGGCATCGCCGGCCTGATCACGTACATGGTCGTCGGCGGTCTGTCCGGCTACTTCGAGGACCGGCTGGAGGAAGAGGAGGAGCGCGAGCACGAGGAGGAGGAAGAGGCCGAGCGGACCGGCAAGAAGAAACCCGCCGTCGTCCTCGCCGGCCAGGCCGCGTTCTTCATGTTCCTCTACCTCGAGGTGCTGGACGCGTCCTTCTCCTTCGACGGAGTGATCGGCGCGTTCGCCATCACCAACGACATCGTCCTGATGGCGCTCGGCCTGGGCATCGGCGCGATGTACGTGCGGTCGCTGACGGTCTACCTGGTCCGCCAGGGCACCCTCGACGACTACGTCTTCCTCGAGCACGGCGCGCACTACGCGATCGGCGCCCTCGCCGTGATCCTCATGGTCACCATCCAGTACCAGATCAACGAGGTCATCACGGGCCTGGTCGGCGTCATCCTGATCGCCTGGTCCTTCTGGTCCTCCGTGCGCCGCAACAACGCGCTCGCCGGGTCCGGGGGAAACGCGGGCTCGGACGAGAAGACTGAGGTCTCCTCCGGGGTGTGACGGCCCCGCGGGGGAGGGAACGCTCTGTGCGGGGCGGCCGGACCACCCGGCCGCCCCGAAGGCTTTCAGCGGACGTGGGGGCGGAATGGGCTTCTTGGACGGACTGTGGCGCGGACGCGACACCGACTTCGACTCGGGCAGCGCGGCCAGCAACGCCATCGAGCTGACCAAACGGCACCGCCAGGTCTCGCTCACCAAGCAGGGCGCGGCCACCGGGAACCTGCGCATCAACCTCACCTGGCGGATGCGGACCAGCGACCTCGGCGGCCCGCAGCGGGAGTCCCTGCTGCGCCACCCCCTCAAGGCGCTCAAGCCGCCGGAGATCATGGGACACAGCCAGAGCATGGTCAACGTCGACCTCGACCTGGGCTGCCTCTACGAACTCGAGGACGGCTCCAAGGGCGTGGTCCAGCCGCTCGGCGGCTACTTCGGCGACGTCAACGCGGCACCGTACGTCAAACTCAGCGGCGACGACCGCTTCGGGTCGGCGTCCGGCGAGACGATCTACGTCAACCTCGACCACCGCGAGGCCATCAAACGACTGCTGGTCTTCGTCTACATATACGACCAGACGCCCGCCTTCGACCGTACGCAGGCGATGGTGACCCTCTACCCCAGCAACGGACCCCGGATCGAGATAGGCCTCGACGAACGCCACCCCCAGGCCCGGTCCTGCGCCGTGGTGATGATCGAGAACGTCAAGGGGGAACTCCTCGTGCGCCGCGAGGTGAAGTTCGTCTACGGCTTCCAGGCCGAACTCGACCGGCTGTACGGGTGGGGACTGCAGTGGGGGCGCGGCTACAAGACGAAGGCGTAGCGGTGACCGGCTACGGCCGGATGAACTGAGGCCCCTGGGGCGGCAGCCGGAAGTCCGGGTCCGGCGCCGCCGTCGCCGCGGGCGGATAGCCGTAGCCGGAACGGGCGGCCGTCACGGCCGGCTGATGGGGGTAGCCGTACGCCGTGGTCGGCGGCGGCTGCTGGGTGGTCGGCGCCGACGGCGGATAGCCGTACCCCGGCTGGGCCGGGACCGCCGCCGTGGGCTGCTCCGGAGGCAGGGCCCGGGAGACCTCCGGCGTGGACGCCGGCTGCGGCGCCGCCTCCTCCGACTCGTCCACCGAGATGCCGAAGTCCGTGGCCAGACCCTTCAGACCGTTGACGTACCCCTCGCCCAGCGCGCGGAACTTCCAGCTCTCCCCGCGCCGGTACAGCTCGCCGCAGATCAGCGCGGTCTCCTTGCCGGTCTCCGGCTTGATGTCGAAGGTGACGATCGGATCACCGTCGGCGACCCGCGCGTCGTACAGCAGGATGCACAGCCCCGGCACGCGCTCGAAGGGGGTGTCCTCCGCCGACGCGACCACCACGATCCGGCTGACCTCGGCCTCCACACCGGCCAGATCTGTCTGGATCGTGTCGGTGGGGCCCTCGGCGGTCCGCTTCTTGCCCAGCCACCAGATCTTCCCGGAAGGGTGCCGGGGCTGGTTGTAGAAGACGAAGTCCTCGTCGGAGCGCACACGACCGTCGGGGCCGAGGAGAAGCGCCGAGGCGTCGACGTCCGGGACCCCCTGCCCGGGCGTCCAGCGCACGACGGCGCGCACCGTGGTGGCCTCCAGCGGGACGTTCGACCCCTTCAGCATCGCGTGCGTCATACCGTCATCCTGCCTTCTCGGTCCTGCTCACGACAACGTGGGGGTGAGACGCCCTACCTTTGTGCCCACGGGCGTTACCGGAAATTCATGCCCGGCGGGAACCCCGGACACGTGCCGGTACGTACTATTACCGGCCACCTGTTCTCAAAATCCACAGGCTTGTCTTGCGCCACGGGGGAGTTCCATGCGTCATTTCGGGCACATCGCCCCTGAGGTGCGACAGCGCCTCTTCCACCAGGAGCCGTGCGTGTTCACCGCCGACTCCCCGGCCCGCGTGCTGTCCGCCGCCCTGGGCGCCACCCTCTACAGCCCCGCCACCCGCCCCCACCTCGCCGACGACATCGTCAAGCAGGCCCGGAACGGCGTGATCTCGATGGTGCTGTGCCTGGAGGACTCCATCGACGACGCGGACGTGCTGGCCGGCGAGGAGAACCTGGTCAGCCAGTTCGCCGACCTCGACCGCCAGGACGGCCGGAACCTGCCCATGCTGTTCATCCGGGTCCGCACCCCCGAACAGATACCCGACCTCGTCCGCCGCCTCGGCCCCACCGTCCGGCTGCTGTCCGGATTCGTGTTCCCGAAGTTCACCGAGGAACGCGGCATCCCCTTCCTCGAGGCCCTGACCAGCGCCGAGGCCGCGAGCGGCCGGCGGCTGTTCGCCATGCCCGTACTCGAATCGCCCGAACTGCTCTACCGGGAGTCGCGCGTGGAGACCCTGGAGGGCATCTTCCGCGCCGTCGACAAGTACCGCGACCGCGTCCTCGCGCTGCGCCTGGGCGTCACCGACTTCTGCTCCTCCTACGGCCTGCGCCGGGCCCCCGACATGACGGCTTACGACGTCCAGATCGTCGCCTCCGTCATCGCCGACGTGGTCAACATGCTGGGCCGCGCCGACGGCACCGGCTTCACGGTGACCGGCCCGGTCTGGGAGTACTTCCGCGTCCCGGAGCGCATGTTCAAGCCGATGCTGCGCACCAGCCCCTTCCTCGAGGGGCAGGCCGTCGAACTGCGCGAGAGACTGATCGAGCACGCCATGGACGGGCTGCTCAGGGAGATCTCGCTGGACCAGGCCAACGGCCTGATGGGCAAGACCTGCATCCACCCCTCCCACGTGCTGCCCGTGCACGCGCTGTCCGTGGTCAGCCACGAGGAGTTCAGCGACGCCGCGGACATCCTGCGCCCCGAGCGCGGCGGCGGGGGTGTGCTGAGATCCGCGTACACGAACAAGATGAACGAGGTGAAGCCGCACCGCGCCTGGGCCGAGCGCACCATGCTGCGGGCCGAGGTCTTCGGCGTCGCGAACGAGGACGTCAGCTTCGTGGACCTGCTCGCCGCCGGAATCCCCGGCTGAGCCCACCTCATCACCTAGGGACGCATGAACAACGCAGTCAACAACCGGGTCTGGTCCGGCAGCTGGGTCGCCGAGCGGCTCGGCGTCGAACTCACGGGCGACGACAAGCTGACCGGCATGCTGGGGCTCGCGCTGCGCCGCAACCCCAAGCGGGCCCATCTGCTCGTCTCCAACGTGCTCGGCAAGCACGTACCGCAGGCGCCGTCCGTCGTCTACGGCCACGGCTTCGCGCTCGGCCGCCGGGTGCGCGACCTGCTGGGCCCCGACGACGCCCGCGCCGCCGTAGTCCTCGGCTACGCCGAGACCGCCACCGGCCTCGGCCACTCCGTCGCCGACGGCCTCGGCACCGCCCCCTACCTCCACTCCACCCGCCGCCCGGTCCCCGGCGTCGCCCCCGCCGGCGGCTTCGAGGAGTCCCACTCGCACGCCACCTCCCACCTGCTGCTCCCCGAGGACCCGGCGCTGCTGGCCGGCGACGGGCCGCTGGTCCTGGTCGACGACGAGTTCTCCACCGGCAACACGGTGCTGAACACCGTCCGCGACCTCCACCAGCGCTATCCGCGCGCCAGGTACGTCGTCGTCGCCCTGGTCGACATGCGCTCGGCCGCGGACGCCCGGCGGCTCGAGGACTTCGCCCGGGAGATCGGCGCACGGGTGGACCTGGTGGCGGCCGCCTCGGGCACGGTGCTGCTGCCGGAGGGGGTCCTGGAGCGGGGACAGGAACTGGTGGCGCGCTACGAGTCCGCGAGCGACGCGGCCGGCCGCCCCCGGGGCACGGCTTCGCCGGGAGCGAGCGCACGACGCGCTGCGCCTTCTCAGCACGGCGGCTCCGAGTCCGAGTCCGGCTCCGGCGTTGGCCGCGAGGCCGGCCCCGGCGCCGGCTCCCCGGGGGTGGGGGAGGCCGCGCGACCGGTCCCGGCCCACCCGCACCCGGGCCACGAGCCGGCCCGGCCCGCCGGCCGCGTCGCCCGGGTGGACCTGGGCTGGCCCGAGGACCTGCCCGACGGCGGGCGGCACGGCTTCACCCCGGCGCACCGGGCCCGCCTGGAAGGCGCGCTGCCCGCGATGACCGCCCGGCTCGCGGAAGCCCTGCCCGCCGGCGCGCGCCGCGTCCTCGTCCTCGGCTTCGAGGAACTCATGTACGCGCCCCTCAGGCTCGCCCGCGAACTGGAACAGATCGCCGACGCCGAGGTCCGCTACTCCACCACCACCCGCTCGCCCGTCCTCGCCGTCGACGACCCCGGCTACGCGATACGCAGCCGCCTGGTCTTCCCCGCCCACGACGACCCCGCCGACGGCCCCGGCGAGCGCTACGCCTACAACGTCGCGGGCGCCGGCTTCGACGCCGTCGTCGCCGTCGTCGACTCGGCCGCCGACACCCCCGCCCTGCACGCCCCCGACGGCCTGCTCGCCCGGCTCGCCGCCCACACCCCGCACGTCCTGCTCGCGGTCGTCCCCTCGTACGCGCCCGCACCCCGGTACGTTCCCGAAAGGCCCGCCATGCTGCCCGAGCCCCTTCGCGGCCCCGCCTTCTCCAGTTACCCGCCCGAGGAGGTCGGCTGGCTGCTGCAGGACCTCTCGGACGTCACGCTGGAGGCGCCGACCGAGGAGCGCGAGGAGGCCATCCAGAGCGGCGGCGCGCACTACGCCGAGTCGCTGCCGGTGGAATACCAGCCCAGCGAGCAGTACCAGCGGCTGTTCCACACGGCACTGGAGGAGTCCGCGGCCCGCCTCGCGCAGGCCGTCGGCGCCGTGACGGAGGTCGTCCTCGCCGAACGGTCACCCCGCCCGGTGCTCGTCTCGCTGGCCCGCGCCGGCACCCCCGTCGGCGTGCTGATGCGTCGCTGGGCACGGTTCCGGCACGGCCTGGACCTGCCGCACTACGCCGTCTCTATCGTGCGCGGCCGCGGCATCGACGCCAACGCGCTGCGCTGGCTGGCCGCCCACCACGACCCGCGGGACGTCGTCTTCGTCGACGGCTGGACCGGCAAGGGCGCGATCACCCGCGAACTCGCCGCAGCGCTCGCCGAGTTCGAGGCCGGCGACGGCATCACCGGCTTCGACCCGGAGATCGCGGTGCTCGCCGACCCCGGCTCGTGCGTGCGCACCTACGGCACCCGCGAGGACTTCCTCATCCCCTCCGCCTGCCTCAACTCCACCGTCTCCGGCCTGATCTCGCGCACCGTCCTGCGCGCCGACCTGGTCGGCCCGCACGACTTCCACGGTGCGAAGTTCTACCGCGAACTCGCCGGCGCCGACGTGTCGACCGGCTTCCTCGACGCCGTCGGCGCCCGCTTCCCCGAGGTCGTGGACGCCGTCGACGCGCAGGCCAAGGAACTGCTGTCCGGCGACCGCACGCCGACCTGGGAGGGCTGGGCCGCCGTCGAGCGCATCAGCGAGGAGTACGGCATCCATGACGTCAACCTCGTCAAGCCCGGCGTCGGCGAGACCACCCGCGTGCTGCTGCGCCGGGTGCCCTGGAAGATCCTCGCCCGGGCCGGGGCGGGCGCCGACCTGGACCACGTACGGCTGCTCGCCGAACAGCGCGGCGTACCCGTCGAGGAGGTCGGCGAACTGCCGTACACCTGCGTGGGGTTGATCCACCCGCGGTTCACCCGCGGCGCGACCGGCGCCGACGGCAGGGCGGTGACGGTCTGATGCCGGTACTGGTGGCCAGCGACCTCGACCGCACGCTCATCTACTCGTCCGCGGCCCTCGCGCTGACCATGCCGGACGCCCGGGCGCCCCGGCTGCTGTGCGTCGAGGTGCACGAGAGCAGACCGCTGTCGTTCATGACCGAGTCCGCCGCCGGACTGCTGGCCGAACTCGGCGACGCGGCGGTCTTCGTGCCGACCACGACCCGCACGCGCAAGCAGTACCTGCGCATCAACCTGCCGGGCCCGCCGCCCACCTACGCGATCTGCGCCAACGGCGGGCACCTGATGGTCGACGGCGTGTCCGACCTCGACTGGCACGCGCGCGTGACCGCCCGGCTCGCCGAGGAGTGCGCGCCGCTGGCGGAGGTGCGCGAGCACCTGATGGCCACGGCGGACCCGCTCTGGGTGCGCAAGCACCGGGTCGCCGAGGACCTCTTCGCCTACCTCGTCGTCGAGCGCGAACTGCTGCCCGAGGAGTGGGTGAAGGAACTCGCGGTGTGGGCGGAGAACCGCGGCTGGACGGTCTCGCTGCAGGGCCGCAAGATCTACGCCGTGCCCAAGCCGCTCACCAAGAGCGCCGCGATGCACGAGGTCGCCCGCCGCACCGGCGCCGACCTCACGCTCGCCGCCGGCGACTCCCTCCTCGACGCCGACCTGCTCCTCGCCGCCGACCGCGGCTGGCGCCCGGGCCACGGCGAACTCGCCGACGCCGACTGGACGGCCCCCACGATCAGCGCACTGCCCGAGCGGGGAGTACTGGCAGGCGAGCGCATCCTGCGCGAATTCCTGACCGCCTCCCGGGCCCCCCGCTAGCCGGGGGCCGGACCGGGGCCTCGCGCCAGGGCCCGGGGCTGGACCAAGGCCGGGCCGGGGCTCCGGTGTCGGGCCACGGGCCCGGGGCTGGACCGGAACTGGACCGGAACTGGACCGCGCCGGTGCTCGGGGTCGTACCAGGGCCGGGGGCCGGAACATGGCTCAGGGGCCGCAGGGCCGGGCCAGGGCCGGGTGCCCGGTGGGCGGGAACGGAGTCCGCCCCGCCAGGGCTCCAAAGGCCGGCCCATGGCCCGTGGGCCGGACCAGGGCCGGGGCGGGGCTCAGGGGCAGGCCGAGGCTGTGGTGTCGGGCCAGGGCCCGGGGTTGGACCAAGGCCGGGCCGGGGCTCCGCTGTCGGGCCACGGGCCCGGGGCTGGACCGGGGCTGGACCGGAACTGGACCGCGCCGGTGCTCGGGGTCGTACCAGGGCCGGGGGCCGGAACATGGCTCAGGGGCCGCAGGGCCGGGCCAGGGCACGGTGCCCGGTGGGCGGGAACGGAGTCCGCCCCGCCAGGGCTTCAAAGGCCGGCCCATGGCCCGTGGGCCGGACCAGGGCCGGGGCGGGGCTCAGGGGCAGGCCGAGGCTGTGGTGTCGGGCCAGGGCCCGTGCCGGGCCCGTGGGCCGGACCGAGGGCCGGGGCAGGGCCCCGGAGCTGGGCCAGGGCCCAGGGCTGGGCCAGAACCGGACTGCGCCGGTGCTCGGGGGCGAACCAGGGCCGGACGGGGCCGATGCTCGGGGCCGGGCCAGACCGGGCCGGGGCTCGGGGTTGGGCCGGGACTCCGGTGCCGGGACAGGGGCCGGGGGCCGGTGGCGGCACCGGGGGCGGCCCGTCCGGGGCGCGACGTCAGCCGCAGCAGCCTCCGCCGCAGCAGCCGCCCCCGCCGCCTCCGGCGCGGGGGGCCGCCGCGGGGGCGGCGGCCGTGCCGCCCACCGCGACCGTCGACAGGAGCTTGACCGTGTCGTCGTGACCCGTCGGGCAAGTGGCGGGGGCGGAGGACTCCGCCATGGGACGGCTCAGTTCGAAGGTGTCGCCGCAGGTCCGGCAGCGGTACTCGTAGCGAGGCATGCGCACAGGTTAACCGGCCGGGCGTCATCGCCACAGGGCCCTCAGTGGCCGGTCCCGCGCTCCTCGCGGATCTGCGCCACCACCCGCGCCACCGTCTGCCGCACCGCCTCCGTCTCCGTCAGGAAGTGCCAGTAGTCGGGGTGCCGCCCCTCCAGCGTGCCGATCGCCCGCTCCAGCCGCTCCACCGCGTCGTCCAGCGGACGCGCGTGCCGCGGGTCGGGCGTGTTGCGCCCGGCCATCGCCAGCCGCTGCGCGTCGCGGATCGCGAACCGCGTCCGGTCGATCTCCTGCCGCGGATCCTTCTGCACGGCGTTCAGCCGCCGCAGCCGGTCACCCGCCGCCGACACGGACTCGTCGGTCGTGTTCAGCAGCGCCCGCACGGTCGCCAGCAGCGCGGTCGCGTCCGGCCAGCGCTGCGCGTCCCGCGCCGCCTGCGCCTCCCGCAGCTTCAGCTCGGCCTGCCGCACACTCTGCGCCGCGTGCTCCGGCACGTGCTGCAGGTCCTGCCAGCACGCCACGGTGAACCGCCGCCGCAGCTCGCTCAGCACCGGCTCGACCTGTCCGGCCCGCGTGGTCAGCGCCTGCGCGCGGGTGCGCAGCGACACCAGCCGGTGGTCGGTCTCGGCCGCCGTCTCCGGCAGCCGCTCCGCCTCCGCGCGGATCGCCCCGGCCTCCCGCGCGACCCGCTCGGCCCGTTCCAGGGTCTGCGGGACGCCGTGCTTCCCGGCGCCCTGGTTGAGCCTGGTCAGCTCCGGCCCGAGAGCGGCGAGGCGGGCCGCGAGGTCGTCCGCCTTCAGCCCCGACTCCCGCACCGCGTCCAGCGCGTTCGACGCGGCCAGCAGCCCCTGCCGGGCCCGTTCGACCGCCGGGGCGAGCCGGGCGAGCTGGGTCTCCGCCTTCCCCAGCAGCGGGCCGAGCCCGTCCCCGAAACGGTCCAGCTCCTGCTTGACGCGGGTCAGCTCGTCCTTCGCGGCGGTCAGTTCGGCACGCGCGTGCGCGGCGACCGACGCCTCCAGGTCGTCCCGGTCCAGATCATGGGCGTCGACGGCCTCGATGTAGCGGTGACTGGCCTCGTCGATACGGCGGCTGATCGCCTCGAAGTCCGAGACCGCGCGCCGGGCGGCCGGGGAGTCGTCGACGGCCGTGATCGTCTCGATCGAGATCCGCAGGTCGCGCTGGGCGGTGTCGAGCTCGTAGAACGCGGCCGCCGCGGCGTCCTTCGCGGCCTGCGCCTCCGCCCGCTGACTCTCCGAACGCCCGCCGAACCAGCGCCGGGTGCCCCCGCCGGCGAACGCCGCGGGCAACGCCAGCACGGCGACGAGCGGGAGGGCGACGAGGGCGAACGCGTCCGGCAGCGCGGAACGGCGACGTGCGCGCGGCACCATCGGCGGGTACGGCTGCGAAGGTGTCGCCGTCACATCCCTCTCCCCGTGCTGTCATCCGACCAGGCCGGTGCCCGGTTTCATTGTCCCACTGGTGGAGGACGAACACACGAGCCGATCAGTTCGCCGTGCGGCGATACGGGATTGCGGGGCACGGCGCAGGGCAAGGTAGGCTGTCGAATCGTCTCGGGTGCGTAGCTCAGGGGTAGAGCGCCTGCCTTACAAGCAGGATGTCGGCGGTTCGAAACCGTCCGCGCCCACGTCGTGCGAAGACCCCGGCCGGGTGCGGCCGGGGTCTTCGTGTGTGTGGCGGGGCTCAGGCCTCTTTCCGGTCGCCCTGCTCCTCGTGCGCGTGCTTGAGCCTTGTGCGGGCCTCCACGCGCTCCGCGGCCGCTACGTCCGCCCAGAAGCGGTGGGTGGTGACGAAGACGGCGAGTTCGTGTTCGCGCTGCCGGAGCTTCTCGACCTCGGCCTGTTCGTCGGCCGACCAGCCGGGGGAGGCGGGGCGCTCCACCTTGCGCCAGCCGCCGCCGTCGCTGAAACCGTCCAGGGGCTCGACCGACCAGGGCAGCCGCTTGAGCAGGGCCGACAGCTCGGCCCTGACCTGGTGCAGCTCCTCCTGACCGGCGAGAAGGTCACTCGGAAAGTCATAGGTCGTAGCCACGGCGCAATGCTACGCCTGTTCGAATTTGAGATGCGAGTTCCCAGCGGGGGTTCACACGAACGAGTGGGGCGCGGGCCGGGATGCCGGGCGGGGGGTCCGAGGGCAGGGGCGGGGCGGTGTCAGAGGCGGGGCGGTGTCAGAGGTGGGGGCTAGGGTCGGCGGCATGGAGAGCGTGGGCGGGGAGAGCGCGGACGGGGTGCGAGTGCGGTTGGAGGGGTGGGGGGAGGGTGACCTCTGGCTGCTGCGGCGGATCAACAGCCCTGAGATGACCGAGCACTTGGGCGGGCCGGAGAGTGAGGAGAAGCTGCTCGACCGGCATCGTCGGTATCTGGAGCTCGACTCGGGGCGCATGTACCGGGTCATGCTGGCGGACAGCGGGGAGACCGTCGGCTCGATCGGGTTCTGGGAGCGCGCGTGGCGGGGCGGCGCCGTCTGGGAGACCGGGTGGGGGGTGCTGCCCGAGTTCCAGGGGCGGGGGCTGGCCGCGCGGGCGGCCCGGGCCGTCGTCCAGGAGGCCCGCGCCGCCGGCGGGCCCCGGTGGCTGCACGCCTTCCCGAGCGTGGAGCACGCCGCGTCGAACGCCGTGTGCCGCCGGGCCGGGTTCACCCTCCTCGGCCCGGTCGACTTCGAGTACCCGAAGGGGCACTGGATCACGTCCAACGACTGGCGGATCGACCTGTCGGCCGGGTGACCGTCAGCTCCCGGCCCCGGCCAGCTCCCGCACCAGCCGGGACGTCACCGGCACGCGCACCCCGTGCCGCTCGGCCGCCCGCAGCAACGCGCCGCCGACGGCGTCCAGTTCGAGTGCGCGTCCCGCTTCGGCGTCGCGCTGCATGGACGACCTGGTCTGCGGCGGGAAGGCGTCGTAGCGGGCCAGGGCCTGCCCCGGGTCGGCCGGTCCGCCGCACGCCCGGCTGACCGCCGCCGTCTCCTCCACCAGCGCCGTCAGCTCCTCGCGATGCCGGGTGCGCACCTCGCCCAGCGGGAGTCGGTAGCGGGTGGTGAGCAGCGCGAACGGCGCCAGGAACGACATCTTCGCCCACAGCGCCGCCGTCTCGTCGTCCAGCACCCGGGTCACCGGCCCGGCGTCGCCCAGGACGCGGGCCTGCGCGTCGAGGCGTGCCCGGTCCACGGTGTCGCCGGTCAGGTCGATCTCGGCGAACGGGCTGCCGTGTTCGATGACGCCCGGCGCGACGCGGGTGGACTCCACGCGGATGACGGCCGGGGCGACGAGTTCGGGGCGGTAGCGGGCGCGCAGCGCCGCGGGGTGCTCCACGCCGTTGAGGAACGGTACGAGCAGTCCGTCGCCCAGCGTTCCGGGCGGCACCCGGTCGAGGGCGGCGTCCAGGGCGGTGTGCTTGACGGCGACCAGGCACGCGTCGACCGGCGTGCGCAGGACGGTGTCGGCCTCGACGCGGGCGGTGAAGTCGCCGTACAGGCCGCTGCGGACCTGGATGCCGGACGTGCGCAGCGTGTCGGCGGTGTCCTCGCCGGCCAGGCAGATCACCCGGTGCCCGGCGCGCGCCAGGAGTCCGGCGAGCAGGCCGCCGATGCCGCCCGGGCCGAGGACGGCCATGGTGAGTTCGTTCGCCATGATGTGCGGGTTCCCTTCGTCGGTCGGCCCCGTAGCGGTGGCCGCCTCGGCAGGGATCATCGCAGGCTTCGCGGGCGTGCGGGAGACTGGTGCCATGTGCCGGAGCATCAAGACCTTGCGCCCGCCCGCGTTGCCCGAGGAGGCGACGGAAGAGGAGATCCGGGCCGCCGCCCTGCAGTACGTACGGAAGGTGTCCGGGTTCCGGGCGCCCGCCGCGCACAACCGGGAGGTCTTCGACCGGGCCGTCGACGCGGTCGCCGCGGCCACGGCGGAGCTGCTCGCCGGGCTGGAGGTGCGGGGGCAGCGCGTGAGCGGCTAACCGGGACCCGTCAGGGGACCTTCAGGAGACCTTCACCGGCCGGCGCACCACGTACCCCGCGCCCGCGCCCGCGGCGCACAGCGCCGTCACGGACACCCCGGTGGCCAGCCAGGTCGCGCCCAGCCACTGGCCGCCGAAGTAGCCGAGGGCGACGCTGTAGGCGGCCCAGGCCAGGCCCGCCAGGGCGGACCAGGGCAGGAAGTCGCGGGCGCGGCGGTGGGCGGCGCCGGCGCCGAGGGAGACGACCGAGCGGCCGGCCGGGGCGAACCGGGCGAGGACGACCAGGGCGCCGCCGCCGCGGGCCAGGGCCGCGCCGAGGCGCTCCTGAGCGGAGGTCAGCCGGCGGGAGCGGGCGATGGTGTTCGCCAGGCGCTCGCCGCCGCGCCAGGCCAGCCGGTACGCCACCAGGTCGCCCAGGACGGAGGCGAGGGCCGCGCACAGGGTCAGCGCCAGGATGTCGGGGACGTCGTGCGGCACCTGGCCGGTCGCCGAGCCCGCCGCCGCGGCCGTGGCGGCGGCTATCACCAGCACGCCGCTCGGCAGGACCGGCAGGAACACGTCCAGCAGGACCGACAGCGCCACCATGGCGTAGATCCAAGGGCTGCCGGTCAGCGACCCCATACTCTCCAGCACCGCAACTCCCCGTGAACTCCCCCGTCGGCCAGACCGTGCCGCGATGTCGCGGGGGAGCGGCAGGAGCGGCCGAACAACAGCCATACAGCGTACGCGTCGGGTGTGACAGGAGGTTCACGGGGGCTGCGTGGGTTCCGCACGGCATGTTCACTTTGCTGCGCTGTGCGGGCTGTCGGGCGGGGGTGTCGTCCAGGTTTGTCCTGAGTCAGGTGGTCAGGGCCGAGTCCCGGACGGTTCTCAGTGATCCGTCCGGCTGTGCCTGCTCCAGCCGTAGGCGGGCCGAACGTCCGTGCAGCGTCAGGGTCATCAGCTGGTTGCCGAACCAGGGGCCGCCCGTCTTGCGCCACTTCACCGGCGGCCGCTCGCCGCCCGCGTGCCGGGCGAAGCCGCGGCCGAGGACGCGGGCCGGCGCGCTCCAGCCGAAACGGAAGCCGAGCCGCATCGACAGCGGGACGGTGTTGTGGACGGGGGAGCAGGTCAGTTGCAGGACCCGGGCGGCCGGGGAGCCGGCCGGCCAGGTCGGCTCCGCCGCGTACGCGTGGTGGACGTCCCCCGACAGCACCAGCACCGTCGCGGGCGCGCCGGGGCCGCTGCCGGTCTCGGCGATCAGTCCGCACAGCGCGTCGAAGGAGGCGGGGAAGGCCGCCCAGTGTTCGAGGTCGGCCGCCTGCCGCAGCCGCTCCCCGATCCGTGCCCAGCGCGCGCCGCGGTCCCCCCGGCACAGGGCCGAGCTCCACGCCTCGGCGTCGTGCACCAGGTGCGGCAGCAGCCAGGGCAGGGAGGTGCCGAGCAGCAGGTGGTCGTAGGAGTCCCGCCCGTCCTCACGCCCGTCGAGGACCTGTTCGCGCAGCCATCGTGCCTCGCCCGGGTGCAGCATCGCGCGGTCGTCCTCGTCGAGCACCCGGGCCGCCCGCGAGTCCACCATCAGCACACGTACGCGGCCGAAGTCGCGCCGGTAGCTCCAGCGCGCCGAGGCGGGGTCGGCGTCGGCGCGGCAGGCGAAGGCGCGCAGCGCGTCCGTGCCGTCCGGGGCGGCGCGGACGGCCGCGTACAGCGGGTCGGCGGCGAGTTCGGCGGGCGGGAGGTTGCCGAGGTGCTGGTGCACCCAGTACGACATCAGGCCGCTCAGCAGCCGCTCCCGCCACCACGGTGTGGCGCGCATGCCGGCCAGCCAGGCGGCGGAGGTGTTCCAGTCGTCGATGACGTCGTGGTCGTCGAAGATCATGCAGCTGGGCACGGTGGACAGCAGCCAGCGCACCTCGGGGTCGAGCCACGATTCGTGGTACAGGCGGGTGTACTCCTCGTAGTCCGCGACCTGGCTGCCGGGAGGCTCGCGCAGGTCTCGCCGGGCGGCCAGCCAGCGCCGGGTCGCGTCTGAGGTCTCGTCCGCGTAGACCTGGTCGCCCAGCAGGAGCAGTACGTCGGGGCGCTCGCCGTCCGGGGCGGCGGCGATGCGGCCCGCCAGCGAGTCGAGGGCGTCGGGGCCGACCGGGTCCTGGCGGGCGGCGGCGGGCGGGGCGGCCCAGCGGCAGGAGCCGAAGGCGACGCGGAGGGCGTCGCCGGGGCCCGGGGTGCGGATGACCGAGGGCGGGAAGCCGGAGAAGGGCGCGTCGGGCAGCGGCCACACGCGCGTGCCGTCCAGGAACACCTCGTACGGCGTCGTCGTGCCCTCGGTGAGGCCGGTGACCGGGACGAGGGCGTAGTGGTGGCCGGCGATCTGGAAGGTGCGGGACGCGCCGCGCGCGCCGTCCGCGCAGCGCACCTCGGCGGTGCACGGACGGCTCGTCTCGACCCAGACGGTCGCGGACGAGCCGTCGGCGTACCTCAGCAGCGGTCCCAGGCGCAGTCCGGACACGTGATCGCCCTCCTCCGTCGCCCCGTACGGGTCGCCCCGTACGGTACGGGGCGACGGAGGGGAACGGGGAGGTATCGGCGGTCACGGGCCGGTCCGGCGTGGCGTCGGTCTGGTGTTGTGTCGGTCCGGCGCGGTGATCGGTCTGGTGTGGTGTCGGTCCGGGGTGGTGTCCGTCCGGCGCGGTGTCGGTCCGGGGTCGTGTCGGTCTGGTGTGGTGTCGGTCAGCAGGCGGCGAGGTAGTTCGTGAGCGCGGTCTTCTCCGCCGAGTCGACCGAGAGGTCGTAGTAGTACTTGACCTGGACCCAGGCGCGTACGTAGGTGCAGACGTACGCCGACCGGGACGGAACCCAGGTGGCCGGGTCCTGGTCGCCCTTGGCCTGGTTCACGTTGTCCGTGACGGCGATGAGCTGCGGGCGGGTGAGATCGTTGGCGAAGGCCTGGCGCTGGGAGGTGGTCCAGGCGCTGGCCCCGGAGTCCCAGGCCTCGGCGAGCGGGACCAGGTGGTCGATGTCGAGGTCGGATGCGGCCGTCCAGGTGGCGCCGTCGTAGGGGGAGTACCAGCTGCCGCTGGTGGCCGCGCAGGAGGAGTCGGTGACGACGTTCGAGCCGTCCCGCTTCAGCACGGTCTCGCGGGTGTTGCAGGTGCCGCTGATGGTGATCCAGTGCGGGAACAGGTCACGGCTGTAGCCGGTGCGGTTCTCGGTGGCCACCGTGAGGGAGGCCAGGTAGCTGCGGGCGGTGGACGCGCTGACCGGGGTGGGGAGGGCGGCGGAGGCGGTCGGGGAGTTGAACAGCGCGGCGGAGGCTATGAGGCCGGTCAGCGCCGCGAGTATGCTGAGCCGTCGACGCGCGTAGAACTTCGGCATGCGAACTCCCTGGAGTCGTGGGGGCGTTGGGGTGCGAGCGAGGGAATGCTCGCGACGTCGTGTTGCGGGGAGGTGTGCGACGGGTAAGAAGCTAGTGACGCGTACATGACATGACAAGGTATGCGGGGGAATTCGGTCGCGAGGCGTCGCGTACCATGGGCTGTGCAGAAGGGGAGTAGCTCTTCGCCGGAACGTCGACATACTGCTCAGCTCGTCTGAGCCGGCGCCCGGAGGCGGGTCCCGTGGACCTCGCCAGCGAGACCTTCGGCCAGCAGTGCACGCCCGTGTCCTACGGCACGGGCGCCCAGTGTGCTGCCGCGCCGAGGTGTCCTCCCGGAAGGTCCAGCACTCTCGGCGGGGCGGCCCCGACCGATTGAGGAACCTTGATCAGCTTCACCGTGTTGGCGCTCACGTTCGGCGTCGTCTTCCTCGCCGAACTCCCCGACAAGACCGCCCTGGCCGGACTCGTGCTCGGGACCCGGTACCGCGCCTCCTATGTCTTCGCCGGCGTCGCCGCGGCCTTCGTGCTGCACGTCACCCTGGCCGTCGCGGCGGGCAGCGTGCTGACGCTGCTGCCGCAGCGGATCCTGCACGTGCTGACCGGGGTGCTGTTCCTGGGCGGCGCCGCGATGCTGCTCTTCAAGAAGGGGGACGACGACGAGGAGATCCGCAAGCCGGAGAACCAGTCCTTCTGGAAGGTCGCCGGAGCCGGATTCATGCTCATCCTCGTCGCCGAGTTCGGGGACCTCACGCAGATCATGACGGCCAACCTCGCGGCGCGATACGACAATCCGCTGTCCGTGGGGCTGGGGGCCGTGCTGGCGCTGTGGTCGGTGGCCGGGATAGGGATCGTCGGCGGCCGGGCGCTGCTGCGGCGGGTGCCGTTCGCGCTGATCACGAAGGTCGCGGCGCTGCTGATGACGGGGCTCGGCGTGTGGAGCCTCTGGGAGGCGGTGCGCGGCTGAGGGTTCGGCCGTGGCTGAACGGCCGGTGAACTCTCGCTGTGGGTGGTGGCGGGATTCCGCTCTGTTTTGTATCGTGGAGGAACAAAGTGGCTCCCGCTCGTTTTCCCTGACCGGCGGGCGGGGCCGCCTTGTTCCCGCGGGCGCCGCGGCCGTGTCCGCCCGCCCCGTTCTGGAGCCCGCCCCGTCCTGGAGTTGCCGATGACGGCCACCACCGTGCCCACTGTCCTCACCGCCCGCGCCCTGCTGCTGGACATGGACGGCACGCTCGTCGACTCCGAGGCGGTCGTCGAGCGCTGCTGGCGGCGCTGGGCCGGGCGGCACGGGCTGGACGGGGACGAGGTCATGAAGGTGGTGCACGGGCGGCAGGGGTACGCCTCGATGGCGCTGCTGCTGCCCGACCGGCCGATGGAGCACAACCTCGCGGACAACGCGCGGATGCTCGCGGAGGAGACGGCCGACATGGACGGCGTCGTCGCCGTGCCCGGCGCGGCGGAGTTCCTGGCGTCGCTGCGGGGGGTGCCGCACGCGCTGGTCACCTCGGCGGACGTCGCCCTGTCGACGGCTCGCATGGCCGCGGCGGGGCTGCCGTTGCCGGACGTGCGGGTGACCGCGGAGAGCGTGGGGGCGAGCAAGCCCGATCCGGAGGGGTTCCTGAAGGGGGCCGCCGCGTTGGGGGTCCCGCCCGAGGAGTGTGTCGTCTTCGAGGACTCCGCGGCGGGTATCCAGGCCGGGCGGGCCGCGGGGATGCGGGTCGTGGGCGTGGGGGCGCGGGCCGGCTTCCACCGGCCCGATGTGGTGGTGCCGGATCTGACGCGGGTGCGGGTGGAGCGGGTCGGGGGCGGGATCCGGGTGGCGGTTCGGTAGGGGGTGCCTGCGGCGGTGTGGCGCGGGGGTGCCTGCGGCGGCGTGTGGCGGTTCGGCGGGCGGTGCGCGGTACGGGGTGCGCGGTGCCTGCGGCGGCCTGTGGCGGTGCGGTGCGCGGTGCGGTGCGGTGCGCGGTGCCCTGCGGGGGCGTGGTGTGGTGCCTGCGGCGCCTGTGGCGGTTCGGTGGGGGTTTGTGTAGCGCGGGCGGGTGCGGGTGGGTCGGGGCCGGGACCCGGCGTTGTCACCCCTGCACCCCGCAACAAACGCCTCTATCAAGTGAAAAATC
>NZ_JBFADM010000053.1:0-58631 GCF_040641355.1 Streptomyces sp. NPDC020996 | reverse complement strand
CCACTACCTGTGGTCGGACAACGCGCCGGACGACGAGTGGCTGGACAACCGGAACGTCCGGCGGACGGGCCCCAGGGCGCCGGCCCGCCGGGCGGGCGGGCCGGGGCGCCTCACACGATGTGGAGGGGCCGGTGCGGCCCGTCCGGCAGCTCGACGGTGATCGGGTCTCCGGGCCGCACCACGCCCCCGGCGGCCACGACGCCCATGATCCCGGCCTTGAACCGGACGCTCCCGTCCGCGCCCCGCTCGACGACCTGCTTCAGCAGGCCCTTCTGGAAGCCGTCGATCTGCGCGCACGGATTGCGCAGCCCGGTCACCTCGACGACGGCGTCCTCCCCGAGGCGCAGCCGGGTGCCCGTGGGCAGCCCCAGCAGATCGATCCCGCGGGTGGTGACGTTCTCCCCGAGCTGCCCGGCCGCGACCTCGAACCCGGCGGCGCGGACCTCGTCGAACAGTTCCTCGTGCATCAGGTGCACCTGCCGCAGGTTCGGCCGCGCGGGATCCTTCCGCATCCGGGACCGGTGCTTCACCGTCTCCCCGGCGTGCACGTCCCCCTCCACCCCGAGCCCGGCGAGCAGCGTGATGCTCTCCCGGTTCGGCTTGGTGAACGAGTACACCCCGTTCCGGCTGACCGCCCCCACCGTTCCGTCCACGTCGGCTCCCCTCTGCCCCGCGGCGGCCGTCCGCCGCAGGTCACGACCCTACTCGCCGGGCCGGTCCGCTCCCGCGGGACGGGTGCCCGTCACGCGCCGCCCGCCCACTCCCGCAGCGCGTCCCTGCTGGCGAAGGCGGCGACGTCCTTGTCGTGCGGTGTGCCGGCGTACTGGTGGAAGCGCCACTTGGCCTTGATGCGCGGCTCGCCCGCGGTGACGTAGTCGGCGATCCACAGGCCGTCGCCCGCGTACGACGTGGTGTCGATGTTCAGCCAGAAGTTCCGGTTGCAGTAGAGCACCACCCGGTGGTGCGGCCGCAGCGCCTTCACCTTGCGTATGAACGAGTCCTTCTGCGCGTTGGACGCGTGCGTGCCGTCGCCCGTGGTCTCCCAGTCGACGGCGAGGATGTCGCCCGCCTTCTCGGGGGCGTGCTTGACGAAGTACTCGGCCTGGGCCTGCAGGTCGCCGGGCCACAGGAAGTGGTAGAAGCCGACGACCAGACCGGCGTCCCGGGCCCGCTTCGTCTGGGCGGCGAGCCTGGGGTTGACGTAGGAACGGCCCTCCGTCGCCTTGACGAAGACGAAGGAGAGACCGTCCGTGTCGAAGGACGAGGACTGATACGCACTCACGTCGATACCGCGCAGCATCGGGGGACTCCCACAATTTCCGTCGGCGGGACAGGAGTTGTACCCCGTACCTGAACCGTCAACCGCCCGCCCCCGCGTGTCGGCCGCGGTGGACCGGCTCCGGCGCCCTCAGCACTCGATGATGTTCACCGCGAGCCCGCCCCGCGCCGTCTCCTTGTACTTCACCGACATGTCGGCGCCGGTGTCCTTCATCGTCTTGATCACCTTGTCCAGGGACACCTTGTGCGAGCCGTCGCCGCGCATCGCCATCCGGGCGGCCGTGACCGCCTTGACCGCGGCCATGCCGTTGCGTTCGATGCAGGGGATCTGGACCAGGCCGCCGACCGGGTCGCAGGTGAGGCCGAGGTTGTGCTCCATGCCGATCTCCGCGGCGTTCTCGACCTGTTCGGGCGATCCGCCGAGCACCTCCGCCAGCGCGCCCGCCGCCATCGAGCAGGCGGAGCCGACCTCGCCCTGGCAGCCGACCTCGGCGCCGGAGATGGAGGCGTTCTCCTTGAAGAGCATGCCGATGGCGCCGGCCGCGAGCAGGAAGCGGACCACGCCGTCCTCGTCGGCGCCGGGCACGAAGTTCACGTAGTAGTGCAGGACCGCGGGGATGATGCCCGCCGCGCCGTTCGTGGGTGCGGTGACGACCCGCCCGCCGGCCGCGTTCTCCTCGTTCACCGCCATCGCGTAGAGCGTGATCCACTCCATCGCGTGCGCCAGGGGCTCGCCCTCGGCGCGCAGCTGGCGGGCCGAGACGGCGGCGCGGCGGCGCACCTTCAGGCCGCCCGGCAGGATGCCCTCGCGGGACATGCCCCGCGACACGCACTCCCGCATCACCCGCCAGATCTCCAGCAGCCCGGTCCGGATCTCCTCCTCGGTGCGCCAGGCCCGCTCGTTCTCCAGCATCAGGGCGGAGATCGACAGGCCCGTCTCCTTGGTCAGGCGCAGCAGTTCGTCGCCCGTGCGGAACGGGTACTTCAGGACCGTGTCGTCCAGCTTGATGCGGTCCGCGCCCACCGCGTCCTCGTCGACGACGAAGCCGCCGCCCACCGAGTAGTACGTCTTCGACAGCAGTTCGGCGCCCGAGGCGTCGCGGGCCCGCAGGATCATGCCGTTGGCGTGGTACGGCAGCGCCTTGCGGCGGTGCAGCACCAGGTCGTCGTCGAAGGAGAACGGGATCCCGTGCTCGCCGAGCAGCCGCAGCCGGCCCGACTCCCTGATGTCCGCCACCCGCTGGTCCGCCGTCTCCACGTCCACCGTGCGCGGGGATTCGCCCTCCAGGCCCAGCAGCACCGCCTTCGGGGTGCCGTGGCCGTGGCCGGTCGCGCCCAGGGAGCCGTACAGCTCGCCGCGCACGGACGCGACGGCCTCCAGCAGGCCCTCGTTGCGCAGCCGGCGGGCGAACATGCGGGCCGCGCGCATCGGGCCGACCGTGTGGGAGCTGGACGGGCCGATGCCGATCGAGAACAGGTCGAAGACCGAGACGGCCACGGTGACTCCTCGGGAACGGGGATGTGGGAGGTGCGGGAGGGTGTTCGCGCGGCGCCCCACTCGCCTACGAGTGTGCGGGGCACCGCGCGGAAAGGAACCACGGGTTCGGACACCCTTCCGGACGGGTGCCCGGAAAGGTGCCCGGAAGGGCCTACTTGTTCAGACCGGGGTACAGCGGGTGCTTGTCCGCCAGCGCCTTCACCCGGGCCTTCAGCGCCGCCGCGTCGTAGGACGGCTTCAGCGCCTGCGCGATGACGTCCGCCACCTCGGCGAAGTCCTCGGCCCCGAAACCGCGGGTGGCCAGGGCGGGCGTGCCGATGCGCAGGCCCGAGGTGACCATCGGCGGGCGCGGGTCGTTCGGGACGGCGTTGCGGTTGACCGTGATGCCGACCTCGTGGAGCCGGTCCTCGGCCTGCTGCCCGTCCAGCTCGGACTCGCGCAGGTCGACCAGGATCAGGTGCACGTCCGTACCGCCGGACAGCACGTTCACCCCGGCCTCGCGGGCGTCCGCCGCCGTCAGGCGCTCGGCGAGGATCCGCGCGCCCTCCACGGTACGGCGCTGGCGCTCCTTGAACTCCTCGCTCGCCGCGACCTTGAAGGACACCGCCTTGGCCGCGATCACATGCTCCAGGGGGCCGCCCTGGAAGCCCGGGAAGACGGAGGAGTTGAGCTTCTTCGCGAAGTCCTTCTTCGCGAGGATGATGCCGCCGCGCGGGCCGCCCAGCGTCTTGTGCGTGGTGGAGGTGACGACGTCGGCGTGCTCGACCGGGTTGGGGTGCAGACCGGCGGCGACCAGACCGGCGAAGTGGGCCATGTCGACCCACAGGTACGCCCCGGCCTCGTCCGCGATCCGGCGGAACTCGGCGAAGTCCAGCTGCCGCGGGTACGCCGACCAGCCCGCGATGATCACCTTGGGCCGGTGTTCCTTGGCCAGCCGCTCGACCTCGGCCATGTCGACCAGGCCGGTCGCGGAGTCCACGTGGTAGGCCACCACGTCGAACTGCTTGCCGGAGAAGTTCAGCCGCATCCCGTGGGTCAGGTGGCCGCCGTGCGCGAGGTCCAGGCCGAGGATGGTGTCCCCGGGCTGGGCCAGCGCGAACAGGGCGGCCTGGTTGGCGGAGGCGCCCGAGTGCGGCTGGACGTTGGCGTACTCGGCGCCGAACAGGTCCTTGACCCGGTCGATGGCGATCTGCTCGGCGACGTCGACGTGCTCGCAGCCGCCGTAGTAGCGGCGGCCGGGGTAGCCCTCGGCGTACTTGTTGGTGAGGACCGAGCCCTGGGCCTCCATGACCGCGAGCGGAGCGAAGTTCTCCGAGGCGATCATCTCGAGCGTGGACTGCTGGCGGTGCAGCTCGGCGTCGACCGCGGCGGCGACCTCCGGGTCGAGCTCGTGCAGGGGCGTGTTCAGTACGGACATGAAGGGAACGACTCCTCAGCCGGCGGTGTGGGCGGCGTACTCGTCGGCGGAGAGCAGGTCGGACGGCTCCTCGGCGACGCGGACCTTGAACAGCCAGCCGCCCTCGAAGGGGGCCGAGTTCACCAGCGACGGGTCGTTGACGACGTCCTCGTTGATCTCGGTGATCTCACCGGTGACGGGGGAGTACAGGTCGGAAACGGACTTGGTCGACTCCAGCTCGCCGCAGGACTCGCCCGCGGTCACCGTGGAGCCGACCTCGGGGAGCTGGGCGTAGACGACGTCGCCGAGCGCGTTGGCCGCGAACTCGGTGATGCCGACCGTCGCGACGCCGTCCTCGGCGGCCGACAGCCACTCGTGCTCCTTGCTGTAACGCAGCTGCTGCGGGTTGCTCATGGCCTGAATTCTCCTGTACGCGGGGAACTGCTGGTGGGTGGGGGACTGCGAAGAACGTGCGTGAGCAGGCGCGATGTGCGCCGTGTCACGCGCGCGCGGCTACGACGGTGGCACTCGCGCGGCTACGACGGTGTCACTTCTGCCGCTTGTAGAAGGGCAGCGCCACGACCTCGTACGGTTCGTGGGTGCCCCGGATGTCCACACCGACCCCGGGGGTGCCCGGCGCCGCGTGCGCGGCGTCCACGTACGCCATGGCGATCGGCTTGCCCAGCGTGGGGGAGGGGGCGCCGGAGGTGACCTCGCCGATCACCTCGCCGCCGGCGACCACCGGGTACCCGGCGCGCGGGACGCGGCGGCCCTCGGCGACCAGGCCGACGAGGACCCGCGGAGGCTCGGCGGCGGCCCGGTCGGCGGCCTCCTGAAGGGCCGCCCTTCCCACGAAGTCGCCCTCCTTGCCGAACTTCACGACCCGGCCGAGCCCGGCGTCGAAGGGCGTCACCGACGTGCTCAGCTCGTGCCCGTACAGCGGCATGCCCGCCTCCAGGCGCAGCGTGTCGCGGCAGGACAGACCGCAGGGGACCAGTCCGGCGGGCGCGCCCGCCTCGGTCAGCGCCTGCCACACCTTCTCCGCGTCGGACGGGGCGACGAACAGTTCGAAGCCGTCCTCACCGGTGTAGCCGGTGCGCGCGATCAGGGCCGGCACGCCCGCGACCGTGCCGGGCAGGCCCGCGTAGTACTTCAGGCCGTCGAGGTCGGCGTCCGTGAGGGACTTCAGGATGCCGGGGGACTCGGGGCCCTGGACGGCGATCAGCGCGTAGGCGTCCCGGTCGTCGCGCACCTCGGCGTCGAAGCCGGCGGAGCGCTCGACGAGGGCGTCCAGGACGACCTGGGCGTTGGAGGCGTTGGCCACGACCAGGTAGTCGGTCTCGGCCAGCCGGTAGACGATCAGGTCGTCGAGGATGCCGCCGTCCTCGCGGCAGATCATGGTGTAGCGGGCGCGGCCCGTCCGCACGCCGCCGATGTCGCCCACCAGGGCGTGGTCGAGCAGGGCGGCGGCCTGCGGGCCGGTGACGGCGATCTCGCCCATGTGGGAGAGGTCGAACAGGCCCGCCCGGGTGCGTACGGCGTTGTGCTCGTCGCGCTCGGAGCCGTAGCGCAGCGGCATGTCCCAGCCGGCGAAGTCGGTCATCGTCGCGCCGAGCGAGCGGTGCACGGCGTCGAGGGCGGTGCGACGGAGTTCGGTACTGCTCATCGGTCGGTCGTCTCCCAGGGCGATGGGGGTCCCCCCATGCGAGCGAAGCCGAGCATGGGGAAGCGAGGTCGTTCCTCCCCATCTGTCATCGGAACCTGAGAGGTTCGCCATGACCAGGGACGGGATCACGGCTTGCACCTTGGGTGGAGCCGCTGGTCGACAGCGGCCCGCTTTTCAGATGTGCCTCGCCCGCGCGGTAACGGTGCCTGAGAGATTCAAGGGAGGGACTTGCTCCTTCGGCGTCCCGGTGAGGCGCACGTGGCGACGCGAAACGCGGCGACGCTTACGTGCTGCCGGGAACTCTCCCGCGCGGATTCAAACGGCCGGTATGCAGTTGGCGGGCACATCATCGCACGCCTCGCCGGATGGTGGGCAGGCGGCTACTTGTGACAGGCCTGTGGCCGTAAACGTACCGAACCGGGAGACAGTGTGGATTACCTTCTTTTTACATTCGGTGGGGAGAAGCTCTCTGAACCCCGCAGGGAGGACGATCACGGTGACAAGGCCCACGGCGTATGCGACGACCTCGGCTCTCGCGCTGCCCGACCAGCCCGCGGCTCCGGCCCGCGAGCGGTGCGCGGCCCGGCCGGCGCCGGTCGTCCGCGACCTGCGCGAGCGACCCGGCCGCAGCCCGCACGCCCTGCTGTTCGGTTCCCGCGACGTCGTCGTGGTCACCGGACTGCCCGGCAGCGGCAAGTCCACTCTGATGAAGCGGGCGGTGGTGGGCGTCCGCATCGACTCCCAGGACGCCCGCGACCGCTGGGAGCGCCGCGTGCCACGCTTCCTGCCCTACGCCGTCTACCGCCCCCTGGTCCGCTTCGCCCACTACGCGGGACTGCGCCGCGCCCTGCGCTCCGGCGAGGGCGTCGTCGTGCACGACTGCGGCACGCAGGCGTGGGTGCGCGGCTGGCTCTCCCGGGAGGCCCGCCGCCGCGGCGGCACCCTCCACCTGCTCCTGCTCGACGTCGCGCCCGAGGCCGCGCTGGAGGGCCAGCGGGAGCGGGGCCGCGGCGTCTCCCGCTACGCCTTCGCCCGGCACCGCGCGGCCGTGTCCCGCCTGCTCCGCGCGGTCGAACGCGGCGATCTGCCCGACGGCTGCGGCTCGGCGATCCTCCTGGACCGCCCCGCCTCCGGCGCCCTCCGCAGAATCGCCTTCACCGGCTGACCAACTGCCTCGGGCCACCAACTGCCTCCGGCCACCAACTGCCTCCGGCCACCAACTGCCTCCGGCCAACCGCCGCGCCCGGCCAACCGTCGCGGCGCGTGCGTCCGCCGCCGGACGCCACCCGCCGCGGTGCGGTGCGCACGCCCACCGCACCGCGCACCACCGCACCGCGCACCACCGCACCGCGCACCACCGCCCCTCGCACCATGCCGTGCGCCCACCAGGCATCACGCGCCCGGCCCACTCGGCGGTGTCGCCGAGCCGGGGCGCTCGGTGACTCGGCCGGCTCCTGGGGCTCACGGACGGGTTCGGCCGGTCTCGCGGCCGACCCCGGCGGTACGGCGACCGGCCTCCGGTCGTGCTGCCGGACCGCCTCCGGCCGGCCCGGAAGGCAAGTACGGGCCGACTGCCGGGCAGTCGGCGGCGGCACCCAACTGGCCTCCACCGGCCCGACACAGGTTCCCCGCAGTCCTGCGGGCGGACTCGGGCGGTGTGGCCGACGGCCTTCCCGGGGTGCTGCGACCGGTCGGCCGGACCGGCCTCCGCCGGCATGGCGACCGGCCTCCGGCCGGCGCCGGGCCGTCCCCGGCCCAACGGGGCCGCGAGCATGGGCGGATTGCCGGGCCGACGGCGCCGGCAGGCAAGGCGACGGCACCGGCAGGCGATCGGTCCTGTCGGTTTCGCGGCCGGTCTGCGGCGGTTATTGCCGGGCGGTGCTCGTCAGTCCGGGGGCAGGTGCTCGGGTGGGTTGCCGGGTCGTCGGGGCCGGCAGGCGATCGGTTCCGTCGGTTCGCCGGCCGGTCTGCGGCGGTGCTGCCGGGCCTCCCCGGCCGACCGGGGCTGCACGCGTGGGCCGCCGGGCAGTCGGCACCGGCAACCCGCCGGCACCGGCATCGCACCACCCGTCGGCCCCCAACCGGTGGCCGCCGCAGGTCCGCGTCGGCGCCCCGGTCGTACAGCCCGCGGCCGACGTGGGCTCATGGGCCGACCGCTCGGCGGGCGTGACCCGTTAGCCTTCTCAGCCACAGCAGGTTCCAAGCAGGCGGTAGGCAGATGGACTTCCCGGCGGCGGGCTTCCCCGCGGACATACCGGCACAGGCGCACCCCCATCCGCACGGCGGATGGCCCGGCAACGAGCTGGAGGAGGTGCTCTCCGCCTCCCTCGGCGTGCCCACCGCCGGCGGGCGGATCGTCGAGGTGCTGGGGCGCAGCTTCGTGTGGGTGCCGCTGCCCAACGGCGGCGGCCCGGACAGCGGCCCCCTCGACCTGCCCACCCTCGAGATCGACGGACAGGCGTACGTGCCGGTCTTCAGCTCGGAGGAGCAGTTCCGCCAGGTCGTCGGCAACCACATGTCGTACACCATCGCGCCGGCCGTCGAGTTCGCCCGCGGTCTGCCGCCGCAGGTCGGCATCGCCGTGAACCCGGACGGCGTGGTCGGCATCCCGCTCCCGCCGGCCGCGGTGGCCGAGCTGTGCCGGGCCGGCCGCACCCCGCTGGACGGCCCCGGAGCCGGCGGCCGCGTCCGCCTCTTCGAACCGGACTGGCAGGACGACCCGGTCGACTTCCTCACCGCGGCCGCCGAGGAGTTCGCCGGCACCGGCGTCGTCACCACGGCCCGCCGCTGCCTGGCCGCGATCGAGACGGCGGACCCGGCGATGTTCGTGGGCGTGGAGCTGTCCCAGTGGGAGGGGGACTTCAGGGCGCTGCCCCTGGAGGCCCTCGGCCGGGCGCTGGCCAAGGTCCCCACCCGGTGGCCGGTGAACCTGGTCCTGCTGGACGTGACCGACGACCCGGTGGCGGTCTGGATGCGCGACCAGGTCCGGCCGTTCTACACGCGGGACCACCGGTAACCGCTGCCGCACGGGCGGCCTGCCCGCGGGGACGGGGAAGGCCGCGCGACCGGCCCAGGCGAACACGTACTCGCCGCCGGTCGCGGGGCCCCGGCCCCCCGGGCGCTTAAGCTGGTTCCATATCCGCAGCAACCTTCAGGAGGGGCGGTACAGGTGAGCGCCAGCGGCACCACGACCGGCCAGGTCGAGCACATGCTGCGCCAGGTGACGCCCGGGCGCTACGACGCCTACGAGGCGCTGCTCAGGGCGCTCGCGACCCCGTCCTCCGGCCAGGTCTGGATGCTGCTCTGGCACGGCCAGGCCGGATCCCCCGACGCCCAGTACGGGAACATGGAGGTCGACGGCTTCAGCTACGCCCCCTGCGTGACCTCCGCGCAGGAGCTGTCGGCCAGTGGCTGGAACCGATCGTACGAGGTCGTCGACGGGCTCGACGTGGCCCGCACCCTGTACCCCGACCACTACGGCCTCTGGCTCAACCCGCACGCCCCCGGCGGCGGCGTCGGCATCCCCTGGCTCGACCTGCGCCGCATCGCCACCGGCCTCGACCGCCAGCCGGCGGGCCCGCTGCGCCTGTCGGAGCCCGGGATCGAGATCCCGCAGTTCTACGCGCTGCTCGCGCAGAACGCCCACCGTACCCCGGCCGTCCGCTCACTGCGCCGCGCCTGGGTGCAGCCCGCGCTCGGGGCGCCGTACCTCGCCATCGGTCTGGACGTGTACGACACCTCGCCGCCCGCGGTGGACTCGGTGCGGGCGATGATGCAGCAGTCCATCGGGGCGGTGCCGGACGGACTGCCGGTGTCGACCGTGGCGATGTCCGACGGCCACGACCCGGTCGCGATGTGGCTGCGGGCGAACGCCCGCCCCTTCTACGACCGTGAGGCGCACGCGGCCCCCGCGCAGGCCCCGGCGGCCGGATACGGCTATCCGCCGGCCCACGGCGCATACTGAGAGACCTCACAGCCCGCCCGTAGGGGGTGCTGTTCTTCGCGCGTAGATGGCGGCGTAAGATCCTCCCGTGTCCCATATAGTCACACCCGTCCCTGTCCGACCCTCGCTACCCACTGTCCGGATAACGGAACCCTCCAGCCCGCATCACGTTTACGCATCCTTTCCCCGTCAAGTCTGGCAACAGATCGCCAAAGCGTTGAAGACTCCCGCTCCAGGGGCCTTCGCCCCTGTGTACGACGGACTGAAGACGCCGCTACAGCGGCAAGTGCGGGCCGGCTACCGCCGGTTGAGAGGGGTCCCTGCCAGATGACGGCACCATTGCACGAGCCGACCGCGGAAGCGGCCCCGAGCGCGGCCGAGGAAGCGGCGGTTGCCAGCGCCGGAGCGAAGGCCGTACAGGGGCGCTCCCTGGGCCGGATCGCCTGGGAGCGCCTGAAGCGGGACAAGCTCGCCCTCACGGGCGGCGTCGTCGTGCTCGTCCTCATCGCGCTCGCCCTGCTCGCGCCGGTGATCACCAGCCTGCTCGGCCAGGACCCGGACGCCTACCACGAGAGCCTGATCGACCCGCTGTTCGGCACCCCCAAGGGCTCGCTGGGCGGCGTCAGCGGCGAGCACCTGCTGGGCGTCGAGCCGGTCAACGGCCGCGACATCCTCGCCCGCATCCTCTACGGCGCCCGGGTCTCCCTCCTGGTGGGCTTCCTGTCCGCCGTGGTCGCCGTCGTCCTCGGCACCGTGCTGGGCATCCTCGCCGGCTTCTTCGGCGGCTGGGTCGACTCCCTGATCAGCCGCGTGATGGACGGCCTGCTGGCCTTCCCGCAGCTGCTGTTCACCATCGCCCTGGTCTCCGTCATGCCGTCCAACATGCTGGGCCTGACCGGCTCCAGCGTGCGCGTCTTCGTGATGATCCTGGTCATCGGCTTCTTCGGCTGGCCCTACATCGGACGCGTGGTGCGCGGCCAGACGCTCTCGATGCGCGAGCGCGAGTACGTCGAGGCTGCCCGGTCGCTGGGCGCGGGGCAGTTCTACATCCTGTTCAAGGAGCTGCTGCCCAACCTGGTCGCCCCGATCATCGTGTACACGACGATGATGATCCCCACGAACATCCTCACCGAGGCGGCCCTCAGCTTCCTGGGTGTCGGCGTCAAGCCGCCCACGTCCTCGTGGGGGCAGATGCTCTCCAGCGCGATCGACTACTACGAGTCGGACCCCATGTACATGGTGGTCCCGGGCGTGGCGATCTTCATCACCGTCCTCGCCTTCAACCTCTTCGGCGACGGCGTGCGCGACGCGCTGGACCCGAAGGGCTCCCGCTGAACCGCCGTACCGCAAAGCGTCCCGTGGCACCTGCACGGGGTCTCTCATCAAATCCGGAGGATCCGAGATCGTGACTACCCAACGCACCTCAGGGCGGCGTAAGCAGGCTTTGGCCGCTGCTGCCGCGGTCGCCGCGCTGCTGACCACGGCAGCGTGCGGCGGCGGCGGCGACGACGACAACAACGGTGGTGGGTCGAAGACCGGTGCGGCCGGCTTCGACGCCGCCAACAACAAGGTCGCCCAGGCATCGCTCGCCAAGAAGGGTGGCACGCTGAAGTTCGGTGGCGCCCAGGACGCCGACTCGTGGGACACCACGCGCGGTTACTACGGCTTCATGTGGAACTTCGCCCGCTACTACAGCCGTCAGCTGGTCACGGGCAAGACGGAGCCGGGCAAGGCCGGCGCCGAGCTGACCCCGGACCTCGCGGACGGCCTCGCCAAGGTCACCGACGACGGCAAGACCTACACGTACCACCTGCGTGACGGCGTCACGTGGGAGGACGGCAAGCCGATCACGTCCAAGGACGTCAAGTACGGCATAGAGCGCGTGTGGGCGCAGGACGTGCTGTCCGGCGGTCCGACCTACCTGAAGGACTTCCTGGACCCGAAGGGCACGTACAAGGGCCCGTACAAGGACTCGTCCAAGGACAAGCTGGGTCTGAAGTCGATCGAGACGCCCGACGACAAGACGATCGTCTTCCACCTGCCGAAGGCCAACTCGGACTTCGAGGAGGTGCTCGGCCTGGTGTCGGCGTCCCCGGTCCGCCAGGACAAGGACACCAAGTCCAAGTACGGCCTGCACCCGTTCTCCTCGGGCCCGTACAAGTTCCAGTCGTACAGCCCGGGCAAGAGCCTGACCCTGGTCCGCAACCCCGAGTGGAAGCAGGCCTCGGACCCGGTCCGCAAGGCGTACCCGGACAAGATCACGGTCACGTTCTACTCGGACGCCAACCAGCTCGACCAGCGTCTGCTCAACGGTGACCTGGACCTGGACATCAACCAGACCGGCATGTCGCCGCAGGGCCGCACCACCGCTCTGAAGCAGCACAAGGCCAACCTGGACAACCCGGTCTCCGGCTACATCCGTTACGCGGTCTTCCCGCAGAGCGTGAAGCCGTTCGACAACATCCACTGCCGCAAGGCCGTGATCTACGGCGCCGACCACGTGTCGCTGCAGACCGCCCGTGGTGGCCCGGTCGCCGGTGGCGACATCGGCACCAACATGCTGCCGCCGTCCGTCCCGGGTGCCGAGGGCCAGAAGTACGACCCGTACGAGCTCGCCGGCGCCAACAAGAGCGGCAACGCCGCCAAGGCCAAGGAAGAGCTGAAGGCCTGCGGCAAGCCGAGCGGCTTCTCCACCACCATCGCGGTCCGCAACAACAAGCCGGTCGAGGTGGCCACGGCCCAGTCGCTGCAGGCGTCGCTGAAGAAGGTCGGCATCAACGCCCAGATCGACCAGTACGACGGCTCGCAGACCGCCGGCATCATCGGCAGCCCGTCGAACGTCAAGAAGAAGAACTACGGCATCATCATCATGGGTTGGGGTCCGGACTTCCCGACCGTCCAGGGCTTCGGTCTGCCGCTGTGGGACAGCAAGTACATCCTGCAGAGCGGTAACAACAACTACGCCCTGATCAAGGACAAGGCGATCGACGGCCTGTTCGACCAGTACGTCACGACGCTGGACGACGCCGGCAAGACCAAGATCTCCACGGAGATCAACCACAAGGTCATGGAGGGCGGTTACTACCTGCCCTTCGTCTTCGAGAAGTTCATCAACTGGCGCTCGGACAACCTGGCGAACGTCTACACGTCGGACAACTACAGCGGCATGTACGACTTCGTCAACCTCGGTCTGAAGTCCGCGAAGTAAACCCGGCACACCCGCCGTACGGCACGAAAGGCAGGTGAAGGCCGGCGCGGCGTGACCGCGGGTCACCTGGGGACACCTCCCACGCTCATGAGGCACTGGGGGAGACCGCAGGTGGCCCGCGGTCCGCGGCGGGCCGTTAGCTGTGCTCGCTTACCTCATCAGGCGGCTGTTCGCCGCCGCAGTGATGCTCGTGGTCATCATCATGGTGGTCTTCGGCATCTTCTTCCTCGTCCCCAAGTGGGCGGGCGTCGACATCGCCGCGAGCTTCGTGGGCAAGCAGGCCGACCCGGCCTCCGTCGAAGCGGTGCGGCAGAAGCTCGGACTGAGCGACCCGATCTACTCCCAGGTCTGGGAGTTCTTCAAGGGTGTCTTCGTCGGCCGCACCTACTCGGGCGGCGGCGACGTCACCCAGTGCGCCGCGCCGTGCTTCGGCTACTCCTTCCGCAGTGAGCAGTCGGTCTGGCCGGTGCTCACCGACCGCTTCCCGGTGACCCTGGGTCTCGCGCTCGGTGCCGCCGTGCTGTGGCTGGTCTTCGGTGTCGCGGCGGGTGTGCTCTCCGCCCTGAAGCGGGGCACCATCTGGGACCGCGGCGCGATGGTCATCGCGCTGTCGGGTGTCTCCCTGCCCATCTACTTCACCGGCATGCTCTCGCTGGCGATCTTCGCCTACGGGCTGAACTGGATCGACGCCCAGTACGTGCCGCTCGACCAGAGCTTCGGCGGCTGGTTCGGCGGCATGATCCTTCCCTGGATCACCCTCGCGTTCCTGTACGCGGCGATGTACGCCCGGATCACCCGCGCCACCATGCTGGAGATCCTCGGCGAGGACTACATCCGCACCGCCCGCGCGAAGGGACTCAAGGAGCAGGTCGTCATCCGCAAGCACGCCATGCGCTCGACGATGACGCCGATCCTTACGATGCTCGGCATGGACCTCGGCGCCCTCATCGGCGGCGCCATCCTGACCGAGTCGACGTTCAACCTGCCCGGTCTCGGCCGCGAAGTGCTCACCGCCATCAAGAACCAGGACCTGCCCATCATCCTGGGCGTCACCCTGATCACTTCCCTCGCGGTGCTGATCGCGAACCTCGTGGTGGACATCCTGTACGCCGTGATCGACCCCCGAGTGAGGCTCGCATGACCGAACTCAGCAAGACCGGAGCAGCCGTGGGCGAGCCCACCTCCGCCTCGCCGGCCCCGACGTCCTTCCTGGAGGTGCGCGACCTCAAGGTGCACTTCCCGACGGACGACGGCCTGGTCAAGTCCGTCGACGGGCTCAGCTTCCACCTGGAGAAGGGCAAGACCCTCGGCATCGTGGGCGAGTCCGGCTCCGGCAAGTCGGTGACCTCGCTCGGCATCATGGGCCTGCACACCGCCGGCCAGTACGGCAAGCGCAAGGCGCAGATCTCCGGCGAGATCTGGCTGGACGGCACCGAGCTGCTGTCCGCCGATCCCGAGTACGTGCGCAAGCTGCGCGGCCGCGAGATGGCGATGATCTTCCAGGACCCGCTGTCGGCGCTGCACCCGTACTACACGATCGGGCAGCAGATCGTGGAGGCGTACCGCATCCACCACGACGTCGACAAGAAGACCGCCCGGCGCCGTGCGATCGAGATGCTCGACCGGGTCGGCATCCCGCAGCCGGACAAGCGGGTGGACAGCTACCCGCACGAGTTCTCCGGCGGCATGCGCCAGCGCGCGATGATCGCGATGGCGCTGGTCAACAACCCCGAGCTGCTGATCGCGGACGAGCCGACGACCGCCCTGGACGTGACCGTCCAGGCGCAGATCCTCGACCTGATCCGCGACCTGCAGAAGGAGTTCGGCTCCGCGGTCATCGTCATCACCCACGACCTGGGCGTCGTCGCCGAACTGGCCGACGACATCCTGGTGATGTACGGCGGCCGCTGCGTCGAGCGGGGCCCGGCGGACAAGGTCTTCTACGAGCCCCGCCACCCCTACACCTGGGGCCTGCTCGGCTCGATGCCGCGTCTGGACCGTGAGCAGCAGGACCGGCTGGTCCCGGTCAAGGGGGCGCCGCCCTCCCTGATCAACCTGCCGTCCGGCTGTGCCTTCCATCCGCGCTGCCCGTACGCGGACGTACCGAAGGACAACACCACCCGCACGGTCCGCCCCGAGCTGACCGAGGTCGGCAGCCAGCACTGGGCCGCCTGCCACATGACCAAGGAGCAGCGGGAGCGTATCTGGATCGAAGAGATTGCGCCGAAGCTGTGAGCGAGGACAAAGCAGTGAGCATCCCTGCGCAGAGCGAAGGCGCCGTGGCCACCGCGGAGAACGCCGCCCCCGGCGAGACCTTGCTGAAGGTGACCGGGCTGCAGAAGCACTTCCCGATCAAGAAGGGCCTGCTCCAGCGGCAGGTCGGCGCCGTGCACGCGGTCGACGGCCTCGACTTCGAGGTCAAGTCCGGCGAGACGCTCGGCGTCGTGGGCGAGTCCGGCTGCGGCAAGTCGACCATGGGCCGGCTGATCACCCGGCTGCTGGAGCCGACCGGCGGCCGGATCGAGTTCGAGGGCCGGGACATCACGCACCTCGGGGTGAGCGGCATGCGTCCGCTGCGCCGCGACGTGCAGATGATCTTCCAGGACCCGTACTCGTCGCTGAACCCGCGCCACACCATCGGCACCATCATCGGCGCCCCCTTCAAGCTCCAGGGCGTCACGCCCGAGGGCGGCATCAAGAAGGAGGTCCAGCGGCTGCTGTCGGTGGTCGGTCTCAACCCCGAGCACTACAACCGCTACCCGCACGAGTTCTCCGGCGGCCAGCGCCAGCGCATCGGCATCGCCCGCGCGCTCGCGCTGAAGCCGAAGCTGGTCGTGGCCGACGAGCCGGTCTCCGCGCTGGACGTGTCGATCCAGGCCCAGGTCGTCAACCTGCTCGACGACCTCCAGGAGGAACTGGGCCTGACGTACGTGATCATCGCGCACGACCTGTCGGTCGTCCGGCACGTCTCGGACCGGATCGCGGTGATGTACCTCGGCAAGATCGTCGAGCTGGCCGACCGGGACGCGCTGTACCGGGCGCCGATGCACCCGTACACCAAGGCGCTGATGTCGGCGGTGCCGATCCCGGACCCCAGGCGCAAGAACGCCAAGAGCGAGCGCATCCTGCTCCGCGGCGACGTGCCGTCGCCGATCTCCCCGCCAAGCGGCTGCCGCTTCCACACCCGGTGCTGGAAGGCGACGGAGATCTGCCGGACGACCGAGCCGCCGCTGCTGGAGCTGAAGCCCGGTCAGCAGGTGGCCTGCCACCACCCGGAGAACTTCGAGGACCAGGCCCCGCAGGACACCGTGCTGCTGACCGCCGCGAAGGAGGCGGCGGAGCTGGTGTCCGACGAGGTGCTGGCGGAGTCGGCGGCGACGTCGGCCGCGGTGGCCGCGGAGGTCGCGGAGGCCGAGGCCGGCGCCGAGGAGCCCGGTGTCCACAAGGGTCTCCACAAGGCTCCCGCGGCGGCCTCCGGCGACGAGCCGCAGGACGCCGAGGCCGAGGCGGGCTCCGGCGCCGCCGCGGAGGGCACCGACGGGCAGGACCCGCTCAAGAAGTAACCTCCGAGGCAGCGTTCGAAGCAGCCAAACCCTCAGCGAGCCCCCGCCTTGCATTGCAAGGCGGGGGTTTGTTTCTGGGTGAGAATGGAAGGGTGCTTCAGCAACTGTTCAGCCCTTCCGTCCAGCACACGCTCGACGTCGTCGGCATCTTCGTGTTCGCCATCTCCGGCGCGCTGCTGGCCGTGCGCAAGAACTTCGACGTCTTCGGCATCGCCGTCCTCGCCGAGGTCACCGCGCTGGGCGGCGGGCTGTTCCGGGACCTGGTCATCGGGGCCGTGCCGCCGGCCGCCTTCACCGACCTCGGGTACTTCGTCACCCCGCTGTTCGCGGCCCTCCTGGTCTTCTTCCTGCACCCGCAGGTGGAGCGCATCCAGTCCGCGGTCAACGTCTTCGACGCGGCCGGCCTCGGCCTGTTCTGCGTCGCCGGGACGACGAAGGCGTACGACTACGGTCTCGGCCTCACCTTCTCGGCCGCCCTCGGCCTGGCCACCGCCGTCGGCGGCGGCGTGCTGCGGGACGTGCTCGCCAACGAGGTGCCCTCGCTGCTGCGCTGGGACCGCGACCTGTACGCGGTCCCAGCGATCGTCGGAGCGGCCATGGTCGCCCTGTGCATCCGCTACGACGCCGTCACCCCGGTCACCACCGGGCTCGCGGTGGTGACCGCCTTCGTGCTGCGGCTGCTCGCGATGCGGTTCCACTGGCGGGCCCCGCGCGCCTGGAACCGGCGCTCGACGGTGCGGGAGGAGGAGCCGGCCGCGCAGTGACCCCGCCCGAGCAAAAGCTACCGCTTAGTATCCGCTTGTTGTAATGTTCACCCATGCCAGAAGCAGCCTCCGCACCTGCCGCGCGGGCCACCATCGGGGACAGCGAGTTCGACCGGGACACCGCGCTGACCCGTCGCGCCCCCGGCGTCTACGACATCGACCTCTCCGCCGGCTGGACGATCATCAACGCCGTCAACGGCGGCTATCTGCTGGCCGTCCTGGGCCGCGCGCTCGCGGACGCCCTGCCGCACTCCGACCCGTTCACCATCTCCGCGCACTACCTGACCGCCTCCCAGCCGGGCCCGGCGGTGGTGCGCACGGAGATCGTGCGCACCGGCCGGACGCTGTCGACCGGCCAGGCGTCGCTGTTCCAGTACGACGAGCGGGGCGCCGAGGTCGAGCGCATCCGCGTCCTGGCCTCCTACGGCGACCTGGGCACCCTCCCCGACGACGTCCGCACGACCGCCCGGCCGCCCGCGATGCCGCCGATGGACCAGTGCTTCGGCCCGGAGGACGGCCCGGCGCCCGTCTCCGGCAGCTCGGCCATCGCCGACCGCCTGATGCTCAAGCTGGACCCGTCCACCCTGGGCTGGGCGCTCGGCGCCCCCTCCGGCAAGGGCGAGATGCGGGCCTGGTTCGGCCTCGCCGACGGCCGCGACGCCGACCCCCTCTCGCTGCTCCTCGCGGTGGACGCGCTGCCGCCCACCGCGTTCGAGCTCGGCCTGTCCGGCTGGGTGCCCACGGTCGAGCTGACGGTACACGTCCGCTGCCGCCCCGCCCCCGGGCCGGTGCGCGTGGCGATCACCACCCGCAACCTGGCCGGCGGCTTCCTGGAGGAGGACGCCGAGGTCTGGGACAGCGCGGACCGGCTGGTCGCCCAGTCCCGCCAGCTCGCCCGGGTCAGACTCGGCTGAACGGCGTCCGGCCCTGTTCCGTGCCGACCGGGTGCGGTCGGCGACCGTTCTGGGCGATCCCGTCAGGCGCCGGCCCGGCGTCGAACTCGCCGACGCCTGGGAGGTGTTGCGCCGCCAGACCGAGGAGCGGACGGGCGGGCTCGACGTCACCGTCCGGGGCAGGCGCGAGCGGCTGGACACGTTCTGCGCCTGAACGCCGGGCACCTGGCCGAACTCCCCGACGCCGACGGCACCGGCGAGTGGGTCACCGTGCGCCGGTCCTGCGGCGTCGTCCGCGAGGCGCGCCAACTGCCGCCGTACGCCGACCAGGTGGAGGTCCGCTCGCCGCCCGGGGTGCGCGAGGAGCCGGCGGCCGCGGCCGCCTCCGTCACGAGGCTGTACCGGCCGGCGGCCGGGGGCGGGCCGTGAAGCGGCTGGTGGGCGGCGCGCGTTGAGGTCCGCTTTACCCGATTGACAGCCCGGGGACAGGCCGGCCCCAACAAGCGCCTAACCGGGGTTGATTGAGTGCCCGCCTCAGGACTTCCTCATTCTCCCCTGGAGCTGTCCCTCATGAAGCGTGTGCGTCTCGTCCCCGCGGTCGCCCTGCTGGCGCTCTCGCCGCTGGCCCTGGTGGCCTGCGGCTCGGACGGCTCGTCGTCCTCCTCCGGCAGCGGCACCTCCGCCCAGCAGTCATGTCAGCCGCCGTCGGGCGCGCCGGGCGGCCGCCCCTCGGGGATGCCGAGCGGTGTTCCGTCGGGCGCCCCGACCGGCAAGGCGACCGCCCGGCCCTCCGGCGCGCCGTCGGGGATGCCGAGCGTTGCGCCCAGCGGCGGCCCCGGTGGCGGCCAGGGCGGCCCCGGCGGGGGTCAGGGCGGCTGCGGCGGTCCCGGCGGCGGCGCGATGCCCAGCGGCGTCCCCAGCCAGAGCGCGACCGGGAGCTGACCCGGCGTCGTACGGCAGGGGCGGCACCCGTACCTCGGGTGCCGCCCCACCCGCTGTCCGGGCTCAGTCCAGCCAGTGGTCCCGGCCGACGGTGATCAGCCGCAACTGCCGGGTGGCGCGCCGGGTCACGCGCTCGCGCTCCTGCGACGGGGCCTCCAGCGCCTGGAGGAACAGCGAGGCCGTGATCAGCATCTGGTCGACGTACAGATGGGCCAGCATGAGCAGGTCGTCGTCGCTCCAGCCCGCGGACTGGGGGTCCTTGGCCAGTTCGGCCTTCACCTCCTCGGCGAACCGCTCCAGTTGCTCACGGATCGCCTCCCGCACCGGCTGCACCCCGCCGTGCCGCTCGCGGGCGATGAAACGGACGTGCGCGGGGTACGCGTCGACATGGCGGGCGATCAACTCGACGGCGCGCGCGATGCGTTGATCGATGTCGTCGGCCGCGGACACCGTCGCCCGGATCATCGGTTGCAGGCTGCCCAGCGCCTCCTCGACCAGGGCCACGCCCAGATCCGCCGTCGAGCGGAAGTGGCGGTAGAAGGCCGTCGGGGCGACGCCGACGGCGCGCGTGACCTCACGCAGGCCCAGGCTGCTCAGGCTCTGCTCCTCCAGCAGGGCGAGCGCCGCGTCCAGGAGTGCCTGCCGGGTCTTCTGCTTCTGGACCTGGCGGATGCCGAGGGTGTGACTCATGCCATGCAGTTAACAACTGTTCTCCGGAATTTGAAAGGCATGGAACACGCTAGACTCGGTAGTCAGTGAACAAGTGTTACTACAACCGTTCACCGAGATGTCATCGAGTGGCGTCCCCGGGACGCCCCGGAGGGGGATCGAATCTCATGCTGTTCCTCGTCGCCGCGTTCATGCTGCTCGGCGTGGTGCTGGGCACCGTCGCCCACGCGCCGCTGACCGTCAGCGCCGCCGCGGCCGTCGGCATCGCCGTCTGGCTCGGCGTCTTCGCCGTCCGCGAGCGCCGCAACCGGCGCCGGACCTCGGCCCACTGACGTCCGCACCGACGACCGTCCGCACCGACCCACAGGAGCTGAGCACCATGCACCTCACCGCCCCGGCCACCGCACGCCGCACCGAGCCCCGCTCGCCCGTCCGCGACGCCGACGGCATGGCCGTCGCGTCCTTCATCCTCGGCCTGCTCGGCCTGCTCGTGCTGAACGTCTTCCTCGGCCCCGTCGCCATCGTGCTCGCGGCCGTCGCCCTCTGGCGCGGCACCACCCGCCGCGGCCGCGCGTACCTGGGCCTGACCCTCGGCGTGGCCGATCTTGCCGTCCTGCTGATCGCCATGGAGATGTCCAACACCGTCTCCTGGAGCCTGTGACCCCGGGGGATCCCGGCACGGCCCACGGCCGACACCCCGAGGACGACGGGGCACGGCCGAAGGCACCGCCCTGCCACGCCTCCTGGCACGCCTGCCGCGGCCGACGGCCCGTGAAGGGGGCCCCGTAGAATCGGGGGCATCATGGCTTACCTCGACCACGCCGCGACCACCCCGATGCTGCCCGAGGCAGTCGAGGCACTCGCCGCGCACCTGAGCGTCACGGGCAACGCCTCCTCCCTGCACGCCTCCGGCCGCAGGGCCCGCCGCACGGTCGAGGAGGCCCGCGAGACCCTCGCGGAAGCGCTCGGCGCCCGACCCAGCGAGGTCGTCTTCACCTCCGGCGGCACCGAGGCCGACAATCTCGCCGTCAAGGGCCTGTACTGGTCGCGCCGCGCCGCCGACCCGGCCCGCACCCGCATCCTGAGCAGCCCCGTCGAGCACCACGCCGTCCTGGACGCCGTCCACTGGCTCGGCGAGCACGAGGGCGCCACGGTCGAGTACCTGCCGGTCGACTCCTACGGCCGGGTCCACCCCGAGGCCCTGCGCGAGGCGATCGCCCGCGATCCGGCCGACGTGGCCCTGGCCACCGTGATGTGGGCGAACAACGAGATCGGCACGGTTCTGCCGGTCCGTGAACTCGCCGAGGTCGCCCGCGAGTTCGACATCCCGCTGCACGCCGACGCGGTCCAGGCCGTCGGCCAGGTGCCGGTCGACTTCGCCGCCTCGGGGCTCGCCGCGATGACGGTCTCCGGCCACAAGATCGGCGGGCCGTACGGCATCGGCGCGCTGCTCCTCGGCCGCGAGCACAGCCCCGTGCCCGTCCTGCACGGCGGCGGCCAGGAGCGGCACGTGCGCTCCGGCACCCTGGACGTCCCCGCGATCGCCTCCTTCGCGGTCGCCGGACGGCTGGCCGCCGAGCGGCGCGAGTGGTTCGAACGCGAGATCGGCGCCCTGCGCGACAGCCTGATCGAAGCCGTCCGCGGCGCCGTCCCGGACGCCATCCTCGGCGGCGACCCGGTCGACCGGCTCCCGGCGAACGCCCACTTCACCTTCCCCGGCTGCGAGGGCGACTCCCTGCTGCTGCTCCTGGACGCCCAGGGCATCGAGTGCTCCACGGGCTCCGCCTGCACCGCGGGCGTCGCCCAGCCCAGTCACGTCCTGCTGGCCACCGGAGCCGAACCGGCCCTGGCCCGCGGCACCCTGCGCTTCTCCCTCGGCCACACCTCCACGGAGGCCGACGTCGAGGCGGTCGCGAAGGCGATCGGCCCGGCGGTGGAACGGGCCCGCGCGGCGGGCCTGACCTGACGCTCCACCGGAAGCGCCGGGCCGTGCCGTCGGCCGTCCGCGGCACCGTCGTAGCCGGTCGCGCAGTTCCCCGCGCCCCTTCAGGGGCGGTCGCCCCGCAGCGGACTCCGCCCGGCCCGCACAGTGCCGCGGCGCGCCTGCCGGTGATCGCGTGATCGCAGTGCTCGCGGCGGTGCTGATCCGGCCCCGGATCAGGCCCGCGCGCGCCGTACGAGCCGCATGTACCGGTCCCAGTCCCAGTGCGGGCCCGGGTCGGTGTGGTCCGTGCCGGGCACCTCCACGTGCCCGATGACGTGCTCCCGGTCCGCCGGTATGCCGTACCGCCCGCATATCCCGGCCGTCAGGCGGGCCGAGGCGGCGTACATCGCGTCCGTGAAGGAGGACGCGTCCGCCACGAAGCCCTCGTGCTCGATGCCGACGCTGCGTTCGTTGTACGCCCGGTTGCCCGCGTGGAACGCCACGTCCAGCTCGCGGATCATCTGCGTGATCCGGCCGTCCCGGCGCACGATGTAGTGGGCCGCGGCCTGGTGGCCGGGATCCTGGAACACCTTCACCGCGCTGCCGTAGCTGCCCTGGGTGACATGGATGACCACGCGGTCGATCCGGTAGTCGTCCGGCCGGTCCGCCCACCGGAAGTTCGCCGGGGAGGCGGCCACCCAGCGCGCGCCCCGGAAGTCCACCGCGCCCTCCACTCGCGGCCTGCGCACCCCCGGCAGCCGCCACCACAGGTGCGCCAGCTCCTCACGAGCCAGCGCGACCGTCCCCACGGCGGCCGCCGCCCCGCCCACGAGCAGCGCCCGCCGGCCGATCCGCCGGTCCCCGTCGCTCTTCCTCGTCCCCGCCTCGACCCCCATGTGATCCACAACGGATACTCGCGAGCTCCGGTTCCCGCGGGCCCTTACCCTTGAGGGGCTATGACTGACACCCCGCAGCGCCCCCTCCGCGTCCTCGCCGCCATGTCCGGCGGAGTGGACTCCGCCGTCGCCGCCGCCCGCGCCGCGGAGGCCGGCCACGACGTGACCGGCGTCCACCTCGCGCTCTCCGCGAACCCGCAGTCGTTCCGCACCGGCGCGCGGGGCTGCTGCACCATCGAGGACTCGCGCGACGCCCGCCGCGCCGCCGACGTCATCGGCATCCCGTTCTACGTCTGGGACCTCGCCGACCGCTTCCGCGAGGACGTGGTCGAGGACTTCGTCGCCGAGTACGAGGCCGGCCGCACCCCCAACCCGTGCCTGCGCTGCAACGAGAAGATCAAGTTCGCCGCCCTGCTCGACAAGGCGCTGGCGCTGGGCTTCGACGCGGTGTGCACCGGCCACTACGCCAAGGTGATCCTCAACGCGGACGGCACGCGCGAGCTGCACCGCGCCTCCGACCTGGCCAAGGACCAGTCGTACGTGCTCGGCGTGCTCGACGACCGGCAGCTCGCCCACGCCATGTTCCCGCTCGGCGACACCGTCACCACCAAGGACGAGATCCGCGCCGAGGCCGAGCGCCGCGGCCTCGCCGTCGCCAAGAAGCCCGACTCGCACGACATCTGCTTCATCGCCGACGGCGACACCCAGGGCTTCCTGGCCAGGCGGCTGGGCAGGGCCGAGGGCGACATCGTCGACGAGTCCGGCGCGAAGCTCGGCACGCACGACGGGGCGTACGGCTTCACCATCGGCCAGCGCAAGGGCCTGCGCATCGGCACCCCGGCGCCCGACGGCAAGCCGCGCTACGTGCTGGACATCTCGCCCGTGAACAACACCGTCACCGTCGGCCCGGCCGAGGCCCTGGACGTCTCCGCGCTCACCGCGATCCGGCCCCGCTGGTGCGGAGCGGCCCCCACCGGCCCCGGCACCTACACCGCCCAGCTGCGCGCCCACGGCGGCGAGACCGAGGTGCGGGCGGAGCCGGTCGACGGCCGGCTGGAGGTCACCTTCACCGAGCCGGTCCGCGGCGTGGCCCCCGGTCAGGCGATCGTCCTGTACGACGGCACCCGAGTCGTCGGCTCGGCCACCATCGCCTCCACCACCCGCGCGACGGCCTCCGTCGGCTAGCCGCGCCGTCCGGGGACGCGGACCGGGGCAAGAGATCCGGGGTGCCGCGCGAGCCGTTCGAACTTGCTTCGGGAGCGCGGGAGGAGACCAGCCTCTTCGAGGTCGATCTGCTCCTCGGAAGGCGGCCCGTCCGCTGCACCTATGGTTTTCGAGCTGTCGGACCAGCGGGTGGAAGCCGAGTGGCTGCACGCCTACCCGTCCGGGCGACGCCAGGTGGCCAAGAACGGACTGCGCCCCACCGAGGTCGTGAACCTGGTGATCCAGGTCGCCTCCGATCCGGCGGACGAGAAGTGGGCGCTCTTCGACCGTGACGCGCAGGACAACCGGGACCAGGACATCCCCGATGCGATGCGCAAGGCCGCCGAGCAGGGCGTCCAGGTAGCCCTCTCCCCGGCCGGGTGAGGTCGGGAATCGGCCGCAGCCCGACGAACGATTTTCTGCGGAGTGGCCGGTCGGACTGGGGCACGGCGAACCCGAGCTGCCGGTGCTCGCGGCCTGAGCGCCGGTGCTCGGAGCCGTGCGGACGGCCCCGCGCCATAGGCCTGACCGCGGCCAGCTCGATCGGTCGTCCGCCGCTGCCGGCCTGACGGCGCCGGCACGGGACACCCTGCCGGAGCCGGGTGTCCCCCGGGGGTGGACGCGCGCGTACCGGCCAGTGCGCGTACGGGCCGGAGCCTCGCGCTAATCCCCGTCGGCGGGTGCGGCCGTGGAGAAGAACTCCGCCAGTACCGGGCCCAGTTCGTGCGGGTCCACCATGTGGGTCTGTCCTGCCAGTTCGCGGTACACGCCCTGCGGCACGTTGTCCGTGACCGCACGGGCGGCCCGGCGCAGCCAGTCCGGACTCGCGTCGCCCGCGATCGACAGCACCGGGACCGGGACCGAGGCCAGCAGTTCCTCGGGGACCAGCCCGTCGCCCATCACCGCGTCGTCGTAGGCCAGGCTGGGGGCGAGCGTCTCCATGCCCGGCCACATGGGGGACCGGCGGGCGCCCTGGATCATGGCCTCGGCCAGGCCGGTGGCCCTGAGGAACAGCTCGACCGCGTCCCCGCGGCGGCCCTGGGCCAGCGCCTCGGTGAGGCGTTCGGTGTACTCGGCGCGCTCCTCGGCCCCGCCCTCGTACACGGCGAACGGCACCTCGTACACCGCCGCCGCGCGCACCGGCAGCCCGCTCGCCGCCGCCCGCAGCACCAGGGCGCCGCCCGACGACATGCCGTACAGCGCGGCCTGCCCGCCGACCGCCTCGATCAGCGCGGCCAGGTCCTCCACCTCACGGGCCACCGCGTAGGGCCGCGTGTCACCGCTCTCGCCGCGGCCCCGGCGGTCGTAGACGACCACGCTGAAGCGGTCCTCCAGGAACGGGGCGAGGGGCGCCACGGTGGCGCCCGTCGACATCGCGCCGCTCACCAGGATCACCGCGGGTCCCCGTCCGGTCCGCCGGTACGCGATGGGGGTGCCGTCGCCTGAAATGGTCTTCTTGTCCATGTCTGACGAGACTGCCGCACCGCGGGCGATTCCTCGCGGTCAACCGCCTACGACACTTCCACTTCGTAGAAGCAGAGGTGGTCCTTGATCTCGCTCACCTCCGGCTTGGGGTCCGGATAGGCCCACACGAGGTCCGCCGCGCCGGGCAGCGACCAGTAGGAGGCCGTGCCCTTGAACGGGCAGTGGGTGTGGGTGCCGGACGGGGTCAGCAGGTCGAGGCGGACGTCCTCGGCGGGGATGTAGTACCGCGGCGGACAGCCCGTCTCGCTCAGGACCAGGGCCCGTGAGGTCTCCGCGAGGACCTGGTCGCCGTGCACCGCGCGCACGCGCTGGTCGGCTTGCTCGATGGTGATCTTGTGTCCTTCGGTCATACCGGAAAAGCGCTCGCGGACGCCCGGTTCTTCCCGCGTACGGTGACCCCCATGCGAATCTGCGTCTTTCTCTCCGCCGCCGACCTCCACGACCGCTACACCCGCCCCGCCCGCGAGTTCGCCGTCCTGCTGGGCAAGGGCGGGCACACGCTGGTGTGGGGCGGTTCGGACGTCGGCCTGATGAAGGTGGTCGCCGACGGCGTGCAGGAGGCGGGCGGCAGGCTCTGCGGCGTCTCCGTGGGCTTCCTGGCGGCGAAGGCGCGCACCGGCGCCGACGAGATGGTCATCGCCGCGGACCTCTCCGAGCGCAAGAGACTGCTGCTGGAGAAGTCGGACGCCGTGGTGATCATGGTCGGCGGCACCGGAACCCTCGACGAGGCCACCGAGATCCTGGAGCTGAAGAAGCACGGCCACACCGACAAGCCGGTCGTCCTGCTCAACACGGCCGGCTTCTACGACGGTCTGAAGGAGCAGTTCCGGCGCATGGAGGACGAGGGATTCCTGCCGCGCCCGCTGGCCGACCTGGTGTTCTTCGCCGAGGAGCCGCTCGGGGCACTGGCCTACCTGGAGGAGAGCGGCGGGCTGCGATGATGCGGGCATGGCTACACATGTGATCACCGGGGCGGGCTCCGGCATCGGCGCGGCCGTCGCCCGCCGCCTGCACGCGCGCGGGGACGACCTCGTGCTGCACGCGCGCGACGCGGGCCGCGCGAAGGAACTGGCGGCGCTCTTCCCCGGCGCGCGGACCCTCGTCGGCGACCTGGCCGACCCGCACCGGCTGTCCTGGGCCTTCTCCCACCAGTCGCTCCCGGACCGCGTGGACGGCCTGCTGCACATCGCGGGCGTCGTCGACCTCGGCCCGGTCGGCGAGCTGATCCCCAAGGCGTGGCGCCACCAGCTCGACGTCAACCTGATCGCCCCCGCCGAGCTGACCCGCCTGCTGCTGCCCCAGCTCCGCGCCGCCCGCGGCCACGTCGTCTTCGTCAACTCCGGCGCCGGCCTGACCGCGCACGCCGACTGGTCCGCGTACGCCGCCTCCAAGCACGGCCTGAAGGCGCTCGCCGACGCGCTGCGCCAGGAGGAGCACGCGAACGGCGTCCGCGTCACCTCCGTCTACCCCGGCCGCACCGCCAGCCCCATGCAGGCCAAGGTCCACCAGCAGGAGGGCAAGGAGTACGACCCCTCGAAGTGGATCGACCCGGAGTCGGTCGCCACGACGATCCTGATGGCCCTCGACCTGCCCCGGGACGCCGAGGTCAACGACCTGACGGTGCGCCCGGGGCGGTGAACCGGCGGGAATGTTCCGTAGGCTTCCCGGGTGAGTGAAAACAGCCAGGTCACCTTCGGCGCGGCCACCGGCGTCGGCTCCATGCCGGGCGGGGACGCCCGCGAGGCCGCCAAGACCGCGACCGGGACGTTCGAGGACTTCCCGTTCCTGCCCGAGCTGCCCGCCCGGGGGCCCGGCGCCGACATGATCGGCCGGACCGCCGGAATGCTCGTCGAGTTGTACGCGCGCGTGGAGCCCAGCGGGTGGCGCATCGGCGACCGGCCCGGCCGGGACACCAAACGGGCCCGGTCCTGGCTCGGCGAGGACCTCGACGCGCTGGAGGAGTTCACCCAGGGCTACCAGGGTCCGCTGAAGGTGCAGGCCGTCGGCCCCTGGACGCTGGCCGCCGCGCTGGAGCTGAGGAACGGCGAGGCCGCGCTCTCCGACCCGGGCGCCTGCCGCGACCTGGCCGCCTCCCTGGCCGAGGGCCTGCGGCTGCACCTCCAGGAGGTACGGCGCCGGGTGCCCGGCGCGTACCTCGTGCTCCAGCTCGACGAGCCGTCCCTGACCGCCGTGCTGCGCGGGCAGGTCAGGACCGCCAGCGGGTACCGCACCCACCGGGCCGTCGACCGGCAGATCGTCGAGGCCACGCTCCGCGACCTCGTCGGGGTGCACGGCGGCGGCCCCGTCGTGGTCCACTCCTGCGCACCGGACGTCCCGTTCGCCCTGCTGCGCCGGGCGGGCGCGGCGGCCGTCTCCTTCGACTTCTCACTCCTCACCGAGCGTGACGACGACGCGATCGGAGAGGCGGTGGAAGGGGGCACCCGGCTGTTCGCCGGGATCGTGCCCGGCACGGACACCGCATTGTCAGACCCGGCCGGTAGCGTCATGGGGGTCAGGACGCTGTGGCGCAGGCTGGGGCTGCGACCGGGACTCCTCGCGGAGACGGTCACGCTCACCCCGGCGTGCGGACTCGCGGGCGCCTCCCCCGGGTACGCGCGGGCGGCGCTCGCCCACTGCGTCCGGGCGGCGAGATCCCTCGCGGACAACCCAGAGTAACGGGAGGACAACACGGTGGCCGGCGACAAGCAAGCGGAGACGACGGTGCCCGCCGAAGCGCGGGAGAAGCACGCCCAGCTCGCTGAGCAGATCGAGGAGCACCGCCTCCGGTACTACGGGAAGGACGACCCGGTCATCAGCGACGCGGAGTTCGACGAACTCATGCGCTCCCTGGAGGCCATGGAGGAGCAGTACCCGGAGCTGCGTACACCGGACTCGCCGACGCAGAAGGTCGCGGTGGAGTTCGAGACCGACCTCGCCAAGGTCGAACACCGCTCGCGCATGCTCTCCCTCGACAACGTCTTCGACGACGCCGGGCTCGCCGCCTGGGCCGAGCGCGTCCAGCGCGACGTCGGCACCCCCGACCACCACTTCCTGTGCGAGCTCAAGGTCGACGGCCTCGCGGTGAACCTGACCTACGAGGACGGCCGTCTGGTGCGCGCCGCCACCCGCGGCACCGGGCGGATCGGCGAGGACATCACGCCCAACGTGATGACGATCGCGGAGATCCCGCACCGGCTGAAGGGCGAGCGGGTCCCGCGGTTCGTCGAGATCCGCGGCGAGGTCTACTTCCCCATGGAGGCCTTCCAGGACCTCAACGCCCGCCGGGTGGCGGCCGGCGAGAAGCCCTACGCCAACCCCCGCAACTCCGCCTCCGGTTCGCTGCGCCAGAAGGACCCGAAGGTCACCGCGACGCTCCCGCTGCACATGGTCGTCCACGGCATCGGCGTCCTGGAGGGCTTCGACGGCCCCTCCCGCCTGTCCGGGGTGTACGACCTGCTCAAGACGTGGGGCCTGCCCACCTCCCCGCACAACAGGGTGGTCGACGACCTCGACGGCGTACGGGAGTTCATCGCCCACTACGGCGAGCACCGGCACTCCGTGGCGCACGAGATCGACGGAGTGGTCGTCAAGCTCGACGAGATCCCGCTGCAGGGACGGCTCGGCTCCACCTCGCGCGCGCCGCGCTGGGCCATCGCCTACAAGTACGCGCCGGAAGAGGTCAACACCAAGCTCGTCAACATCCGCGTGGGCGTGGGCCGCACGGGCCGGGTCACGCCGTACGCCCAGGTCGAACCGGTCACGGTGGCCGGTTCCGAGGTGGAGTTCGCGACCCTGCACAACCAGGACGTCGTCAAGGCCAAGGGCGTCCTCATCGGCGACACCGTGGTGCTGCGCAAGGCCGGTGACGTCATCCCGGAGATCCTCGGGCCGGTCGTCAGCAAGCGGGACGGCAGCGAACGGGAGTTCGTGATGCCGGCCGAGTGCCCGGAGTGCGGCACGCCGCTGAGGCCGATGAAGGAGGGCGACGTCGACCTGCGCTGCCCCAACGCCCGCGGCTGCCGCGCCCAGCTGCGCGAACGCCTGTTCTACCTGGCGGGCCGCAAGGCCCTGGACATCGAGCACTTCGGGTACGTCGCCGCGGCCGCCCTCACCCAGCCGCTGGAGCCGAAGGACCCGCCGCTGAAGGACGAGGGCGACCTGTTCGGCCTCACCGTCGAACAACTGCTGCCCATCACGGCCTACGTCCTCGACCAGGACAGCGGCCTGCCCAAGCGCGACCCGGAGACCGGCGAGGAGAAGACCGCCACCGTCTTCGCCAACAAGGAGGGCGCCCCCCGCAAGAACGCGCTCGCCATGCTGGAGAACATCGAGGCCGCCAAGCAGCGCCCGCTCGCCCGCGTCCTCACCGGTCTGTCGATCCGTCACGTCGGCCCGGTCGCGGCCGAGGCGCTGGCCCGCGAGTTCCGCTCGATCGACCGCATCGAGCAGGCCAGCGAGGAGGAACTGGTCGCCGTGGACGGCGTGGGCGACATCGTCGCCAAGGCCGTCAAGGAGTGGTTCGCCGAGGACTGGCACCGGGAGATCATCCGCAAGTGGAAGGCCGCCGGGGTGCGGCTGGAGGAGGAGGCCGGCGAGGACCAGGGCCCCCGCCCGCTGGAGGGCCTGACCGTCGTCGTGACCGGCACCCTGGAGGACTTCACCCGCGACGGCGCCAAGGAGGCGCTGCAGAGCCGCGGGGCGAAGGTCACCGGTTCTGTCTCAAAAAAGACGTCTTTCGTCGTCGTGGGTGACAACCCCGGATCGAAGTACGACAAGGCGATGCAGCTGAAGGTTCCCGTCCTGAACGAGGAAGGGTTCCGCGTCCTGCTCGAACAAGGGCCGGACGCTGCGGCCGAAGTCGCGCTTTCGGCTGAGGAATAGCGGTTGAAGGCCACTCGATCGGCGCATATCAGATGCATACGGGTGGCGGGGGCGCATTCGGGCGACCGTAGGCGACCGCTGCCCGTGGAAGCCTTCTGCGGCCTACTGTTGAGAGGTGCGCCTGCCGTGCCCAGCCGCGGTCGGGGCATCCCCGCTGTCCTCGACGGGTTCGTGAGGACGCGGCAAGGGTTTTCCGACGCGGTGCCGTTGGTGGTCGTCGGGCATCGGGCCGCGGAGCGTGGGCACCGCCGGCTGTGAGAGGGACGGGAATGGAACCGACCGAGAGCGCCGCCCCGGAATCATGGCTGCGCCGGGGCCGGGTGACCGGCGTCCGGTGGGCGGGCCGGCGGGGCGTGCGGCCTTCGGAGCGTCCGGGCGGGCGGGGCGTGCGGCCTTCGGAGCGTCCGGGCGGGCGGGGGAGCGCCACCGGACAGTACACCGTGGCGGACGGCCGGGGCGTCCGGCAGTTCACCGCGGTGCCCGCGTCCGGGCTGCCGGACGCCGACACCGAACGGCACCTGTCCTGGCCGGCGCTGCCCGCCGCGATCGTCGCGGTCGCCGGGTTCGTCCTCGGCGCCGGCTTCTACCGGGCGTTCACCGGCACCCACGCGCTCTTCCCGGACGGCCCCGTCGGCTGGTCCCTGGCGGTGCTGACCGGCGTCATCGTCGGCCATCTGGTCATGCTCGGGCGGTCCCGCTGGTGGGGCGGCACCGGCTCCGGCGCCGCGCTCACCCTCGCCGTACTGATGCTGTACGGCTGGGTGCCCGCCGGCATGGTCAGCCTCAGCGTCGTCGTCCTGGTCGGCATCGCCCGGCGGGGCCGCTGGCGGCAGGGCGTGCTGCACGGCGCCGTGGACATCCTCGGCATCGGTGCCGGAGCCCTGGTGCTGGGCGCCTTCGGACGGGTGCCGTCGGTGGAGACGCCCTGGCACCCGGACACCTGGACCCTGTACACCGCCCCCGCGGTGGTGCTGGTCGCCGTCGCCTACCTCGCCGTCACCCGCACCCTGCTGTGGTACCTGCACACCCCCCGCGGCGGCGTGCCCACCGTCGCCCGCACCGCCCTGGTCCGGCAGGGCCTGGTCGCGGTCGCGCTGCTCGGCATCGCCCCGCTGGTCTGCGTGGTGGCCACCGCCCAGCCCGTGCTGCTGCCGCTGTTCGCCATCCCGCTCATCGCCCTCGACTCCACCCTGTGGATCGCCCGCGCCCGGGCGGAGGAGCAACTGCGCGACCCGCTGACCGGGCTGCCCAACCGGCAGTGGCTGCTGGAGCGCATCTGGACCGCGCTGGACGACGCCGAACGCATCGGCGCCCGCTCCGCCCTGATGCTCATCGACCTCGACCGCTTCCGGTCGGTCAACGACACGCTCGGCCATCTCGCCGGCGACCGGCTGCTGCTGCAGATCGCCGACCGGCTGCGGGTGGCGCTGCCGCGCGGGGCCGAGGCCGCGCGGCTCGGCGGCGACGAGTTCGCCGTGTTACTGCCCGTCGCCGACTCCACGACGTCCGCGACCCGGGTGGCCCGCGGCCTGGTCGCCGCGCTCAGCTCCCCGCTCGACCTCGACGGGCTCACCCTCGTGCTGGAGGCCAGCGCGGGCGTCGCCGTCTTCCCCGACCACGCCCTGGACGCCGAGGGGATGCTGCGGCGCGCGGACGTGGCGATGTACCAGGCGAAGCGGGACCGCTCGGGCGTCGAGGCGTACGAGTCCAAGCGGGACTCGAACACGCCGGACCGGCTCGGACTGCTGGGAGACCTGCGCCGCGCCCTGGACGCGCACGAGGTCCAGCTGCACTACCAGCCCAAGGTCCGCTTCGACGGCCAGGTCGCCGGGCTCGAGGCGCTGGTGCGGTGGGTCCACCCCGAGCGGGGCAAGGTGCCGCCGGACGAGTTCATAGCGATCGCCGAGTCCTCCGGACTGATGCCGCACCTCACGGAGTACGTGCTGGAGACGGCGCTCGGGCAGGTCGCCCGGTGGCGGTCGCAGGGGCTGTTCGTGCCGGTCGCGGTGAACGTGTCCCCGCGCGACGTCCACATCCCCGGGTTCGCGGGGTCGGTGGCGGCGCGACTGGCCCGGCACGGCGTCCCGGCGGGCGCCCTGCAGCTGGAGATCACCGAGCATGTGCTGCTGGAGGACCCGCAGCGCGCCGCCGACACGCTCGCCGCGCTGACCGGGCACGGGGTGAAGATGTCCCTGGACGACTTCGGCACCGGCTACTCCTCGCTGGTGCACCTGCGGCGGCTGCCGGTCAGCGAGCTGAAGATCGACCGTTCCTTCGTGGCGCGCCTCGCGGTGGACACGGAGGACGCGGAGATCGTCCGCTGCACGGTCGACCTCGCGCACTCCCTCGGCCTGCTCGTCGTCGCCGAGGGCGTCGAGGACGACGAGACCTGGGAGCGCCTGCGCGACCTCGGCTGTGACGCCGTACAGGGCTGGCTGGTGGCCGCCGCCATGCCGCCCGAGGAGACCACGGCCTGGCTGCGGGCGCGCGGATCCCGGGGCTGGCAGCGCCCGAAGGCGGCCCTGCCGGCCGCCGAGTGAACCCCCGCCCGCTCGGCCGCCGAGGAGCGGGGCACCCGCCCGCCCGCCTGAAGGGCGAGGCCTGAAGAGCGATGCCTGAAGAGCGGGGCCCGGCACGGCCGCCGGGGCTGAGGCAGGGCGGCGGAGGCAAACCGTTTCACGGTCACCCGCCCCCGACCCATAGGATTGAGCCAAACCACACACACTCACCCCAGAGGAACGCTGCATGCCTGGCATCACGCGCGAGGAGGTCGCCCACCTCGCCCGGCTGGCGCGTCTGGAGCTGAAGCCCGAAGAACTCGAACACTTCGCGGGACAGCTCGACGACATCATCGGCGCGGTCGCCCGCGTCAGCGAGGTCGCCGACCAAGACGTACCGCCGACCTCGCACCCGCTCCCGCTGACGAACGTCATGCGCCCGGACGAGGTCCGTCCCTCGCTCACCCCCGAGCAGGCGCTCTCCGGCGCCCCGGCCCAGGAGCAGCAGCGTTTCAAGGTGCCGCAGATCCTGGGGGAGGACTGATCCCATGACGGACATCACCAAGCTCACGGCCGCCGAGACCGCCGCGAAGATCGCCTCCGGCGAACTCACGGCCGTCGAGGTCACCGAGGCGCACCTGGCCCGCATCGAGGCCGTCGACGAGAAGGTGCACGCCTTCCTGTACGTCGACCGCGAGGGCGCGCTGGCCCAGGCCCGCGCCGTCGACGAGAAGCGGGCCAACGGGGAGAAGCTCGGCCCGCTGGCCGGCGTCCCCCTCGCGCTCAAGGACATCTTCACCACCGAGGGCGTGCCCACGACCGTCGGCTCGAAGATCCTCGAGGGCTGGATCCCGCCGTACGACGCGACCCTCACCAAGAAGCTGAAGGCCGCCGACATCGTCATCCTCGGCAAGACCAACATGGACGAGTTCGCCATGGGGTCCTCGACGGAGAACAGCGCCTTCGGGCCCACCGGCAACCCCTGGGACCTCACCAGGATCCCCGGCGGCTCCGGCGGCGGCTCCTCCGCAGCGCTCGCCTCCTTCCAGGCGCCGCTCGCCATCGGCACCGACACCGGCGGCTCCATCCGCCAGCCCGCCGCCGTCACCGGCACGGTCGGCGTGAAGCCGACGTACGGCGCGGTGTCCCGCTTCGGCATGGTCGCCTTCTCGTCCTCCCTCGACCAGGGCGGCCCCTGCGCGCGCACCGTCCTCGACGCGGCGCTGCTGCACGAGGTCATCGCCGGACACGACCCGCTCGACTCGACCTCCATCGACGCCCCGGTCCCGCCGGTCGTCGAGGCCGCCCTGGGCGGCAGCGTGGCGGGCATGCGCGTCGGCGTCGTCAAGCAGTTCCGCGGCGAGGGCTACCAGGCCGGCGTCATCCAGCGCTTCGACGAGTCGGTCGCGCTGCTGAAGGAGCTGGGCGCCGAGATCGTCGAGCTGGACTGCCCGTCCTTCGACCTCGCGCTGTCGGCGTACTACCTGATCGCGCCGTCCGAGTGCTCCTCCAACCTCGCCCGCTTCGACGGCCTGCGCTACGGCCTGCGGGTCGGCGACGACGGCGGGCACTCCGCCGAGGAGGTCACCTCCCTCACCCGTGAGGCGGGCTTCGGCCCCGAGGTCAAGCGCCGCATCATGCTCGGCACGTACGCCCTCTCCAGCGGGTACTACGACGCCTACTACGGCAGCGCCCAGAAGGTGCGCACGCTCATCACGCGCGACTTCGAGAAGGCCTTCGAGCAGGTCGACGTGATCGTCTCGCCGACCACGCCCACCACCGCCTTCCCCATCGGCGAGCGCGCCGACGACCCGATGGCGATGTACCTGGCCGACCTGTGCACCATCCCGACCAACCTGGCGGGCAACGCGGCCATGTCCCTGCCCTGCGGCCTCGCCCCGGAGGACAACCTCCCGGTCGGCCTGCAGATCATCGCTCCGGCCATGAAGGACGACCGGCTGTACAAGGTCGGCGCCGCCGTCGAGGCCGCGTTCGTGGAAAGGTGGGGCCACCCGCTGCTCGAGGAGGCTCCGTCGCTGTGAGCAAGCTGTCCAAGGCCAAGGACTTCAAGAAGTCCAAATCCGGTACCTACCTGTCGATGGCCACCACCGCGTTCGGCGCGTTCGGTGTCGCCAAGCAGATCAAGAAGGCCCGCGCCGAGCACGACACGCTTCGGCTGATCGACGCCACGGTCTCCGCCGTGGCGATCGTGACCGGCCTGGCGATCCTCTACCGCGAGCTGAAGCGGCTGGGCGACGACGACGTCCTGCTGGGCTGAGAGGGAAGTTTCACCGTGACCACCACGACCGACCTGGTGTCGTACGAGGACGCGCTGGCGTCGTACGACCCCGTCATGGGCCTCGAGGTCCATGTCGAACTCGGCACCAAGACCAAGATGTTCTGCGGGTGTTCCACCGAACTGGGCGCCGAGCCCAACTCGCAGACCTGCCCGACCTGCCTCGGCCTGCCCGGCTCGCTCCCGGTCGTCAACGCGACCGGCGTCGAGTCCGCGATCAAGATCGGCCTCGCGCTGAACTGCCAGATCGCCGAGTGGTGCCGCTTCGCCCGGAAGAACTACTTCTATCCGGACATGCCGAAGAACTTCCAGACCTCCCAGTACGACGAGCCGATCGCCTTCGACGGCTACCTCGACGTGCAGCTGGAGGACGGCGAGACCTTCCGCGTGGAGATCGAGCGCGCCCACATGGAGGAGGACACCGGCAAGTCGACGCACGTCGGCGGCGCCACCGGCCGCATCCACGGCGCCTCGCACTCGCTCCTCGACTACAACCGCGCCGGCATCCCGCTCATCGAGATCGTCACCAAGCCGATCGTCGGCGCCGGCGACCGGGCTCCCGAGGTGGCCAAGGCCTACGTCCGTGAGCTGCGCGAGCTGATCAAGGCGCTGGGCGTCTCCGAGGCCCGTATGGAGATGGGCCAGATGCGCTGCGACGTGAACCTGTCGCTGATGCCGAAGGGCGCCGAGAAGTTCGGCACCCGCTCGGAGACGAAGAACGTCAACTCGCTGCGCTCCGTGGAGCGGGCGGCGCGTTACGAGATCCAGCGGCACGCGGCCGTGCTGTCCTCCGGCGGCACCATCGTCCAGGAGACCCGGCACTTCCACGAGGACACCGGGTCGACCACCTCCGGCCGGGTGAAGGAGGAGGCCGAGGACTACCGGTACTTCCCCGAGCCGGACCTGGTGCCGGTGGCGCCGTCGCGCGAGTGGGTCGAGGAGATCCGCGCCGCGCTGCCGGAGCTGCCGCTGGTGCGCCGCAACCGGCTGCGCGGGGAGTGGGGCGTCAGCGCCACCGACATGCAGGCCATCCTCAACGCCGGCGCCCTGGAGCCGATCGTCGCCACGATCGACGCGGGCGCCGACGCGGCCTCCGCGCGCAAGTGGTGGATGGGCGAACTCGCGCGCAGCGCCAACGAGTCCGGCAAGACGCTGGACGAACTGGCCATCACGCCCGAGCAGGTGGCCCGCGTCAGCGAGCTGGTGGCCTCCGGCGACCTGAACGACAAGCTGGCCCGCCAGGTCATCGAGGGCGTCCTCGCGGGCGAGGGCACCCCGGACGAGGTCGTCGACAAGCGCGGCCTGAAGGTCGTCTCCGACGAGGGCGCGCTCACCGCCGCCGTCGACGAGGCCATCGCCGGCAACCCGGGCGTCGCGGACAAGATCCGCGGCGGCAAGGTGGCCGCGGCCGGCGCCCTGGTCGGCGCCGTGATGAAGGCCACGCGCGGTCAGGCCGACGCAGCCCGCGTCAAGGAGCTGATCCTGGAGAAGCTGGGCGTCGCCGAGGGCTGAGCGGACCCGCACCGGGGAGCCGGCCGCACAGGGCCCCGGAGGACCACTGGTGTCCTCCGGGGCCGTGCTGTCTCCCACGGCGCCCGCCGGCCTTCGCTCGCCTGTGTTGTCCCGGGCGGCTTTCCCACGGAGCCCCGCGACTCGTCCGCTCAGCGCGGAGTCCCGTGACTCGTCCGCTCAGCGCGGTGCCTCATGAGCCGTCCGCTCAGCCGTGGCGTCACGACGGCGGTCCGGGGCGTTCGCCCGCCTGGGCATCCCATGGGCCGTCCGCTCATGCGGGGAGTCCCCGCAACCATCCGCTCAGCCGGGCTGCCGCAGGGGCCGTTCACTCATCCGCGCCGGCGTGCCGGCGCATTGGTCCGCCGGCGCACCGGCGCACCGGGGATGTCTCGCGGGGCCGTTCGCTCAGTCGCGGCGTCCCACGACGCGGGCGAAGCCGAGCAGGCGTCCCGCGTCGGCCTTCAGGAGGTCCACCGAGTCGCGGGCCATCCGCGCCATGACCTCGTCGGTGCTCTCCTCGGCGCACACCTCGCTCCACAGCAGCCAGTCGCGCCAGCCGTCCGCCAGCCAGTCGGCCGTCTCGACGGTCACCGCGCCCGTGCGGGTCCAGTTCCGGCGCCACCAGGCGGGCGAATGGAACGCCCAGAAGCCCGGATCCCAGTGCGGCGCGAGATGCCCGGGCGGCTCGGCCCCCTCGATCTCCTCCCGCAGCCCCGGCACGACGACGCCGATCCGCCCGCCCGGCCTCAGCAGCCGGGTCAGGGTGGGCAGGTAGAGGTCGTCGGTGCCGAAGTACTGGTAGGCGTCGATGCTCACGATCGCGTCGAAGGTGCCCTCGCTGAACGGCAGTTCGTGCGCCTCGGCGCGCACCGGCAGCACCCGGTCGGCGAAGCCCGCCTCGGCGACCCGGCGCGCGTTGTCGTCGGGGCCCACCCACAGATCGGCCGCGGTGACCTGGACGCCGTACTCCCGGGCGAGGAAGACCGAGGTCATGGCCCGGCCGCAGCCCAGGTCCAGCACCCGCGCGCCCGGGCGCAGGGCGTCCAGGCCGAGCGCGGGAGCCAGCCATTCGAGCAGCCACAGGGCGTGCGGCCCCATCTGGTTGTCGATGGTCCAGCGGACGTCGTAGTGACTGCTGCGCGGGAATCGGGGGTGGGCCAGCCGGCCGGCGAGGTCGTCGGCCGAGGTCTCGAGTGCGGTGTCCGGCATCGGTGAACGGGCTCCTTGCGTCCGGGTGGTCCGGGTGGTCCATCGCAGCGCACAGGGATACGTCGGAGCCAGACCGATTCCTCAAAATCTCGCCCCGCATCCTGCTTTCTCACCCGTAAGAGGTACGCTCGCCCGCCATGAGCGGACGCGGTGATTCCGAGACCCAGGACGTCGTGGACCCCGCGGAGGTGGCGCGGCGGGCCCGCTGGACGGCGGCCGGGACCGGGGCGCTGCTGGCCCTCGCCGGGCTGGCCGCGTCGCTGCTCCGGCTCACCGGCGCCGTACCGGCCCTGGTCCCGGCCGCCTACGCCCTCGGCGCCGCCGTCTGTGCCACCGCAGCGGTCCTCGGCTCCCGGGGGCGTACCCGGAGGGCGCTGTGGCTGCTGATCGCCGGGACGACGGCGATGGCGCTGGGGGACCAGTTCGACTGAGGCGACCAGAGGGACCGTTACTGTCCTGTGATCTTCCTCCCACTCCTGTGATTCGTCCCACGAGCGGCGCAAACGATCAATTTCGCCTGCAAGAGTGGTTAACACATTGCACATGCGTTCTTTGCGGGCTGTTCATGTCATGAACGTCTGTTCCCGGCCAAAGATCTCACAGACAGTCACCCTGGGAGCACGTCGTGGCAGCCCTTGCACGCTGGTGTGTCCGGCACCGCCTGGTCGCGGTGCTGATCTGGCTCCTCGCCCTCGGCGGCACGGTCGCGGCCGCCGCCGTCGCCGGCTCCGCGTACTCCAACGACTACGAGGTCTCCGGCACCGAGTCGGGCCGCGCCAACCGGCTGCTCCAGGAGAACTTCCATGGCCTGGGCGGCGACAGCGACACCGTCGTCTGGCACACCACGTCCGGCACCGTCCGCGCCGCCGACGTCGTCCAGACGATGACCAGGACCCTCGACCGGATCGGCGGCCTGCCCGGCGTCGCGTCCGTGACCAGCCCCTACGGCGCGCAGGGAGCGGGTCGCATCAGCGCCGACGGGCACACGGCGTACGCCACGATCACCTTCGCGGACCGGGCCGAGGACATCGACGCCGGCCAGGCGCGGGCCGTCGTCGCCGCGGCCGAGGCCGCCCGGACCGAGGGGCTCCAGGTCGAGCTCGGCGGCAGCGCCGTCGCGCTCACCGAGCCCTCGGGCGGGCATCTCGCCGAGGCCGTCGGGGTGCTCGTCGCCGCGGTCGTGCTGTTCCTCGCCTTCGGCTCGCTCGCCGCCTCCGTGCTGCCCGTCGCCACCGCGCTGGTCGGCGTCGGCACCGCGTACGCGGGAATCGTGCTGCTCGGGCACGTCATGACGGTGGCCGACTTCGCGCCCATGCTCGGCGTGCTGATCGGCCTCGGCGTCGGCATCGACTACGCGCTGTTCATCGTCACCCGGCACCGGCGCGGACTCAAACGCGGACTGACCGTCACCGAGGCGGTCACGGACGCCGTGGCCACCACCGGACGGGCCGTGGTCTTCGCGGGCGCCACGGTTTGCATCGCCCTGCTGGGCATGCTGATCCTCCGGCTGAACTTCCTCAACGGCGTCGCGATCGCCGCCTCGCTGACCGTCGTCCTCACCGTCGCCGCCTCCGTCACCCTGCTGCCCGCCCTGCTGTCCCTCATCGGCATGCGCGCCCTCGGCCGGCGCGAACGGCGGCGGCTCACCCGGTACGGACCCGAACCCGAGCTGCCCACCGGGTTCGCCGCCCGCTGGTCGGCGTTGGTCGAACGCCGGCCCAAGCTGCTCGGCGCCCTCGCGCTGGCCGTGATCACCGTCCTCGCGCTGCCGACGCTCTCCCTCCGCCTGGGCACCTCCGACCAGGGCAACGACCCGAAGTCGTCCACCACCCGCCAGGCCTACGACCTCCTCGCCGCCGGCTTCGGCCCCGGCGTCAACGGCCCGCTGACGCTCGTCACCCGGGTCGGCGGCGCCGAGGACAAGCTCGCCCTCGACAGCCTCGACGCCACCCTGCGCGCCACCGAGGGCATCGCGTCGGTGACCCCGGTGACGTACGACGCCGCCGGCACCGCCGCCTACGTCACCGTCGTCCCGGAGTCGGCGCCGCAGTCCCGGCGGACCAGCGACCTCGTCCACCGGCTGCGCACCGAGGTCCTGCCGCGCGCCGAGACCGGCACCTCGCTCGACCTCCAGGTAGGCGGCGTCACGGCGAGCTACGACGACTTCGCCGGCGTCATCGTCGGCAAGCTGCCGCTCTTCGTCGGCGTGGTCATCGGCCTGGGCTGCCTGCTCCTGCTCCTCGCCTTCCGGTCCGTCGCCATACCGGTCAAGGCCGCCGCGATGAACGTCGCCGCGGTCGCCGCCGCCTTCGGCGTCGTCGTGGCGATCTTCCAGTGGGGCTGGGGGAGCGACCTGCTGGGCCTGGGCCGCGCCGGACCCGTCGAGCCGTTCCTCCCCGTGATCATGGTGTCCGTCCTGTTCGGACTGTCCATGGACTACCAGGTCTTCCTGGTCAGCCGGATGTACGAGGAGTGGCTGGAGACCGAGGACAACCGGCGTGCCGTCCGCGTCGGCCTCGCCGAGACCGGCCGCGTGATCAACTCTGCCGCGGTCATCATGATCTCCGTCTTCCTCGCCTTCGTGCTCAGCGGCGACCGGGTGATCGCCATGTTCGGCATCGCGCTCGCCTCCGCCGTCGCCCTCGACGCCTTCGTGCTGCGCACCCTCCTCGTCCCCGCCCTGATGCACCTGCTCGGCAGCGCCAACTGGTGGCTGCCGCGCCGGCTCGACGCCCGGCTGCCCCGCATCAGCATCGAGCCGCCCGGGTGCCGCGCCGCCCATGAGAGGCTGGCCGCGGCGGGCACGGGCACGGGCACGGACGCCGAGGCGGCCGAGGTACTGGCGAAGGAGCGGGAGCTGGATGTACACGATGTCCCTGGGTGACGACGGAGCCGAACTGCGGCCCCTGGAGCCGTGGCACGCCGAGGAGTTCCTGGCGCACCTGGACCGGGGCCGGGACTTCATCGGGCAGTTCATCTCCTTCGGCTCGAAGGAGACGGACCTGGCCTCCGCGCGGGCCATGCTCCAGCGGTACGCCGACCTGCGCGCCGCCGACAGCGCCTCCCTGCACGGCCTGTGGCTGGAGGACAAGCTCGTCGGCGGGGTGCTCTTCCTCAACTTCGACGCCGCCAACGGCAACTGCGAGGTCGGCTGCTGGCTGGAGCCCGCGGGCACCGGCCGCGGCCTCGTCACGCGCGCGATGCGCGTGCTCATCGACCACGCCGTCGAACGGCGCGGCATCCACCGCGTCGAGTGGGTCGCCGCCTCCGGCAACCAGGCCAGCCTGAACGTCGCCCGGCGCCTGGGGATGACCCGCGACGGAGTGCGCCGGGAGGCACACCCCTATCGTGGAATGCGGCACGATCTCGAGGTGTGGTCGATTTTGGCCCCCGAATGGCGCGCGGCACGCGCGCGTGCCGCCGGCAACGATCATTAAGGTACCTCTCAGAGAGCGTCCGTACGGTGCGAGGCATGGGAACGAAGACAGTGGACGAGACCGGCCCCGAGGCCAACGAAGTGAAGCCCGGCGGCGAGACGGAGGACCTCACCGGGGCCCCCGACGCCGACGACACGACCGGCGGTGAGGACGCGGCCGGCACGTCCGGCGCGGGCGACGCCGCCGGCTCCGTCGGCCAGGAGGCGGGCCCCACGGGCGTCGGCCAGGGCGCGGGCGCCGTCGTCTCCGCCGCGCTGGGCGTCGTCTCGCTCACCGGCAGCTGGGTGGGAACCGTCGCCTCCGCGCGCGAGACGCTCATCGGCCAGCTGGGCACCGCGTCGAACGCGAGCGTCGCCAAGCAGATCAAGGAGGTCTACGGCGACGCCTGGCAGACCACCGCGCTGTGGGGCGGCCTCTTCGCCCTGGCCGCGCTGCTCGTCGGCGTCTTCGTCCTCGCCCGGCCGGCCTTCGGGGCCCCCGGGAAGCCGCAGGCGCCGTGGATCAAGTCGGTCGCCTGGGCGGGCGTCTCGCTCGGCGTGATCGGCCTGCTGCTGGCCGTCCTGAAGTACACCGACGTCCTGCTCGGACTGCCGTCCGCGAGCTAGGCGTTTTGACCCGCAGATCCTGAGGGGTCTTAGGACATCCGTGAGCGCCTTACGGATGCCCTAAGACCCCTTACTCGTGCCCGGGGCCCCGGACGGACCCGAAGATGCGGAACTCTCCCGATGTGGCGCACCCCCCTGGGAGACGAAGGTTGAGTCATCGCACCGAGCGAAGCCGAGAACCGACATCTCCGAGGGACACACCATGTACGAGTACGAACTGCAGCAGATCCGTACCGCCGAGCTGATCCGGCAGGCCCAGAACGAGCGGCTGGCCCGGGAGGCCGTCCGCCGCCGCCGCGCCGCCCGGCGCGAAGCCGCCGGGGGCGCGGCGCATAGTCCCGGCCCCCGCCGGCTCCGCTCCGCCCGCGCCGCCACATGAGCACGCGGGCCCGGCCGGGCGGCCGTACCGGGGGAGGCCGCCCGACCGCATCCGGGGCGCCCCGGCCGACGGCCGACGTCGGATGGACGAAGTGGACGGCACCGGCCGACCGGGCGACCGGCGCCGCGGCCGCGCGGGGACCCGGCGTCGCGGGGGACGGCGCCGGTGACCGTGGCACGGGGGGCCCGGGGGAGCGTGCGGCCGGGGTGAGTGCCGGGGCTGTCGACCGTGTGGCCGGGCGGAGGACCGGCGTCGCGGGGGACGGCCCCGGCGGGCGTGCGGCCGGGGCCTCCGCAGCGGGCGCCGGCGCCCGGAAAACCGGTGACGCGCCGTCGGACCCCCGTGCGATGCTCGGGCTCGTGGAGAACAGGTCCGTCAGTCCGGTGTTCGTCGGCCGCGCCGAAGAGCTGGACGCGCTGAACGACGCGCTCGCCCGGGCGTCCGCGGGCGAGCCGCAGGCGCTGCTGATCGGCGGCGAGGCCGGGGTCGGCAAGACCCGGCTCGTCGAGGAGTTCGCCACCGCCGCCGGCCGGCAGGGAGCCGTCGTCGCGCTCGGCGGCTGCGTCGAGATCGGCGCCGACGGCCTGCCCTTCGCCCCCTTCTCCAGCGCCCTGCGCGCCCTGCGCCGGGAACTGCCCGACGAGGTCGCCGCCGCGGCCGCCGGCCAGGAGGAGGAACTCGCCAGGCTCCTGCCCGAGGTCTGCGAGGCGAGCCCGGGGCGCCACGACGAGGAGGGCATGGCGCGTCTCTTCGAGCTCACCGCCCGGCTGCTGGAACGCGTCGCGGCCGGCCACACCGTCGTCGTCGCCCTGGAGGACCTCCACTGGGCCGACGCCTCCACCCGCCACCTGCTGACCTACCTCTTCCGCACCCTGCGCAGCGGCCGCCTCGTCGTCCTCGCCACCTACCGCGCCGACGACATCCACCGCCGCCACCCCCTGCGCCCTCTGCTCGCCGAACTCGACCGGCTGCGCACCGTCCGCCGCATCGAACTCCGCCGCTTCAACCGCGCCGAGGTCGGCCGCCAGATCGCCGGCATCCTGGCCCAGGAACCCGATCCCGCGCGGGTCGACGCCATCTTCGAACGCTCCGACGGCAACGCCTTCTTCGTCGAGGAACTCGCCGTCGCCGCCCACGAAGGCTGCTGCACCGGCCTCACCGACACCCTCCGCGACCTGCTCCTGGTCCGCGTCGAGAGCCTGCCCGAGACCGCCCAGCGCGTCGTCCGGATCGTCGCCGAGGGCGGCTCCACCGTCGAGTACCGGCTGCTGGCCGCGGTCGCCCGGCTCGCCGAGGACGACCTCATCGAGGCGCTGCGGGCGGCCGTGAACGCCAGCATCCTCATCGCCGCGCCGGCCGGCGACGGCTACCGCTTCCGCCACTCCCTGGTCCGTGAGGCCGTCGGCGACGACCTGCTGCCCGGCGAGCGCTCCCGCCTCAACCGCCGCTACGCCGAAGCCCTCCAGGCCGACCCGACGCTGGTGCCCGCCGACGAACGCGCCACCCGCCTGGCCAGCTACTGGTACCACGCCCACGACCCCGCCAAGGCCCTCCCCGCCGTCCTGGACGCCTCCGTCGTTGCCCGCTGCCGCCACGCCTACAGCGAGCAACTGGGCCTGCTGGAGCGGGCCATGGAGCTGTGGGACACCGCCCCCGAGGACGTCCGGGAGGCACTGCTGCTGAGCGACTACACCGAGGTCTACGCACCCTGCGGCTGCGACCCGGCCACCACACCGCTGCGCTACCTCGACCTCATGGCCGAGGCCGCCGCCGCCGGACGGCTGTGCGGGGAACGCGAACGCGCCCTGAAGATCACCAAGCGGGCGCTGCACCTGCTGGAGGAGGAGCACGACCCGCTGCGCGCCGCCTGGTTCTGGACGCAGCGCGCGATCCTGGTGCAGAGCCAGGGGCGCGGCGACGGCTGGAAGGAACTGGCCACCGCCCAGGAACTGGTGCGCGGCCTGCCGCCCTCCGAGGTGCACGCCGAGGTGCTGGCCCAGGTGGCGGGCTGGTCGATGCTGCGCGCACCCGGCCCGCAGGCCTTCGCCGCGGCCGAACGCGCGGTGCAGTACGCGCGCATGGTGGGCGCGCGGGAGACCGAGATCAACGCACGCCTGACGCTGGGCGGCCTGATGGTCGACGCGGGCGACACCGAGGCGGGCCTCGCCGTGATGTACGAGGTCAAGGAACGGGCCGTCGAGGACGGCGTCTCCCGGGTCGCGGGCCGCGCGTACGTCAACCTGCCCTCGGAACTGGAGTCGGTGGGACGCTCCGCGGAGGCCGTGGCCCTGCTGGAGGAGGGCGTCGCCCACACCCGCCGGTTCGGGCTGCTGAACTCCGAGGCATGGGTGTGGGCCAACCTCTCCGACTCGCTGTACTCGCTGGGCCGCTGGGACGAGACCGTCGAGGCCGCGCACAACGCGCTGCGGCGCGGACAGAACTCCAAGCCCCAGGGCGCGGGCGCCCTCAGCCTGGCCCAGGTCGCCCTGGCCCGCGGCGACACGGCCGAGGCGGCCCGCCGGCTCGCCGCCGCCGACGGATACTTCGGCACCCACGACCCCATGCCGCAGCAGTCCCTGCCGCTCACCGCGCTCACCGTCGGCGTCGCCGCGGCCGAGGGCCGCCTCCTCGACGTCCGCGCCGCACTGCACCGCGCCCTCGCCGCCGGCATCCCGCCCGGCACCCAGCGCTACGTCTGGTCCCTGCTGCGCGTAGCGGCCACCGCCGAAGCCGACGCCCGCACGCTGCCCGCCGCGCGGCAGGGCCGTGACGAGGCCCTCGGGCGCATCGCCGACGCCGCCAGGCAGACCCCCGCCGACGCCCCCGTCCGGCTCGCCCACGAGCAGTGGGTCCGCGCCGAACTCCACCGGGCCGCGGGCCGCGACACCGCCGACGCCTGGTCGGACGTCGTCACCGCCTTCGAACGCCTGGAGCGCCCCTACGAGCTGGCCCTCGTCCGCCACCGCCTGGCCGCGGCCCTGCTCGCGACGGGCGGCGACGACGAGCGCGAGCGCGCCGCGGAACTGCTCCGGCTCGCGCACGCCGTCGCCTGCCACGTCGGCGCCCGCCCGCTCGCCGACGCCGTCACCCTGCTCGCCCAGCGCGCCCGGCTCCCCCTCACCCACGTTCCGGACCCGCGTCCCGCGCCCGCCGACCCGGTCGAGGCGCTCGGCCTCACCAGCCGGGAACGGGACGTGCTGCGCCTGGTCTCCGCCGGCCGCACCAACCGCCAGATAGCGGAGGAACTCTTCATCTCCCCGAAGACCGCCAGCGTCCACGTGTCGAACATCCTGGCCAAGCTCGGCGTCTCGGGAAGGGGGGAGGCGGCGGCCGTGGCCCACCGGCTGGGACTGTTCCCCGCCGACCCGCTCGGCGCCCCGCGGTGACCGGCCGGGCGTACGCTGTCAGGACCGGCAGGGGGAGGCCCCGTGTTCAACATGTTCGAGGAACTGTTCGCGCCCGGCCGCAAACACACCCGGGACGAGCAGAAACGGCTGGAGCTGACCCGGGAGGACGTGGGTGACCAGGATCCCGGCCGCGGCCCGATAGACCTCTCGTCCGGGAAGGTCGTCGTCCGGCGGCCCGCGGCGCGGCGGACCGCCCGGGAGGACCGGGGCGAGGACCAGGATCCCCCGGAAGGCCCGTCGGAAGGCCTGTCGGAGGGTCCGCCGGAAGGTCCGTCGGAAGGCCTGTCGGAAGGACCCTGAGGGCCTACGTCACCTTCAGTTCCAGGATCCGGTCGTCGCCGCTCCTGGGGGTGCCGCGCCCGTCCGTCTCGCTCGTCACCAGCCACAGCCTGCCGTCGCCCGCCGGGGCCACCGTACGCAGCCGGCCGTACTCGCCCTTGAGGAACGACTGCGGCTTCGCCGACGCCGCGGTGCCGTTCAGGGGGACGCGCCACAGGCGTTCGCCCCGCAGGGACGCCATCCAGATCACGCCGTCGACCCAGGCGATGCCGCTGGGGGAGGCGTCGTCGGTGTGCCACTGCGCGATCGGGTTGCGGTACTTCGGGTCGGACGACCGGCCCTCGGCCTTCGGCCAGCCGTAGTCGCCGCCCGGCTTGATCGCGTTCAGCTCGTCCCAGGTGTCCTGGCCGAACTCCGAGGCGAACAGGCGCTGTTTCGCGTCCCACGCGAGACCCTGCACGTTGCGGTGGCCGTAGGAGTACACCGGCGAGCCCGGGAACGGGTCGCCCGGCGCCGGCTCCCCCTCCGGCGTCAGGCGCAGGATCTTGCCGCCCAGCGACTTGGTGTCCTGGGCCAGTCCCCGGTCGCCGGTCTCGCCCGTGCCCGCGTACAGCATCCCGTCCGGGCCGAAGGCGATCCGGCCGCCGTTGTGGATCATGCCCTTGGGGATGCCCCTGAACACCGTGTCGGGGGCGCCCAGTTGCTCGCCGGACGGCTTCTTCTCGTCGTACAGCATGCGCACGATGCGGTTGTCCGAGGCCGAGGTGAAGTAGGCGTAGATCATGTGGTCGGAGGCGTAGTCGGGGGACAGGGCGATGCCCAGGAGGCCGCCCTCTCCGGCCGGGGAGACCCCGGACACCCTGCCCAGCTCGGTCTTCCTGCCCGTCCGGGTGTCGACCCGGGTGATCGTCCCCTGGTCGCGCGAGGAGACGAGGAGGCCGCCGCCCTCGGGCAGGGGCGCCAGGCCCCACGGCGTGTCCAGGCCCTCGGCGACCGTGCGCAGCACCTTGACCGAGCCCTTGGCGGGCGGGACCTGGCCGGCCGTCTGCCGCGAGGACGAGGAGGGCGAGGACGGCGCGGTCGCCGTGGCCGAGGCCGTGCCGCCGGCGCCCGGCGGCAGCCCGCCCGACCCGGCGGAGCAGCCGGCCGTGAGCAGGAGCGCGGTCGCGGCCCATATGGCCGGCACAGCTCGTCGTCGCACGTTCTTGGTCCCTTCGAGGCGGCGCGCAGCGGCAGTCCGTTCTCCTTGTCATACACCGTTCGCGCCGCACAGGTTCCCGGTCGGCCGAACCCGTACCGCCGCCGCCCCGGCCGCCCGCCGGGCCCGTGCCGCGTTCAGTCCCAGGACCCCTGCGCCGGCGGCAGCCGGGCCAGGTCCGCGAGGTCCTCGGCCGTGAGCCGGAGCGCGGCCGCCGCCGCGTTCTCGGCCGCCCACCGCTCCTGCTTCGTCCCCGGCACCGGGACCACGTGCCGGCCCTGCGCCAGCACCCACGCCAGCGCCACCTGCGCCGGCGTCACGTCGTCGCCGTGCCGTGCCGCGATCCGGCGCAGGCCGACCACGATCGGCTGGTTCGCCGCCATCATCTCCGCGGTGAAGCGGGGGTGGCGGGCGCGGATGTCGTCCGGTTCGAAGCCCTCGCCCGGGGTGAGCGTTCCGGTCAGGAAGCCGTTGCCGAGCGGCATCGCCGCCAGGAAGCCCACACCGCGCGCCTCGCACCAAGGCAGCAGCGACTCCAGCGCCTCCGGCGACCAGACCGACAGCTCGGCCTCGACCGCGCTCACCGGGAAGACCTGCTGCACCCGGTGCAACTGCCGGAGCGTGGCGTCGTGCAGCCCGCCGCCGGACCGCCGGCCGCCGCGCGCGCCCACCGCGCACAGCCCCAGCGCCCGCACCTTCCCGGCCCGGACGAGATCCGCCATCGCGCCCCACGTCTCCTCGACCGGGACCTCGGGGTCCGCGCGGTGCAGCTGGTAGAGGTCGATGACGTCCGTCTGGAGGCGTCTGAGGGAGGCGTCGCAGGCCCGCTTCACATAGCCGGGGCGGCCGTTGGCCACGATGTGCTGCTCGCCGACCAGCAGGCCCACCTTCGTCGAGACGAAGGCGTCCCGGCGGCGCTCCTTCAACACCCGTCCCAGCAGCAGCTCGTTGGTGAAGGGGCCGTACATGTCGGCGGTGTCCAGGAGCGTCGAGCCCAGGTCCAGCGCCCGGTGCACCGCCCTGAGCGACTCGTCGCCCCGCTGCCGCGACCCGCTGTACGCCCAGCTCATCGGCATGCACCCGAGGCCGACGGCCCCCACCGCGAGTGGCCCCGCGCCGATCGTCCTGCGCTCCACCTGCTCGTGACCCTCCCTTTCCCGGCCCCCAACCTAACCTCTGCGCCGCCAGGAACCTGACATAGCCTCCTGGCATGACTGCTGACGTGTGGCTTCCCATCCCGCCGGACGACATCGAAGGGCTCCCCGAGGGGCCCGAATACCGCTTCTGGGACGGCGGCGAGGAGTTCCCCGCGGACCCCGCCGACTGCGTCTTCTACGTCGTCCCTTATATGAAGCCCAGCCCGGTCAGCGTTCGTCCGCTGCCCGCGATGAGCGGTGTGCGGGTCGTACAGACGCTGTCGGCCGGCATCGACCATGTGGTGCCCGGCCTTGGGCACCTGCGTCCAGGCGTGCGGCTGTGCAATGCGCAGGGCGTGCACGAGGCGAGCACCGGCGAGCTCACCCTCGCGCTCATCCTCGCGTCGCTGCGCGGCATCCCCGACTTCGTGCGCGCGCAGGACCGCGGGGAGTGGCTCGGCGGGTTCCGGCCCGCGCTGGCCGACCGGAGCGTCCTCATCGTCGGGTACGGCTCGATCGGGTCCGCGATCGAAGACCGGCTCGTTCCCTTCGAGGTCGCGCGGGTGGTGCGCGTCGCGCGCTCCGCACGCACCACGGAGCGCGGTCCGGTGCATCCGCTCACCGACCTGCCCGCCCTGCTGCCCGAGGCGGACGTCGTCGTCCTGTCCACGCCGCTCACCGAGACCACCCGCCACCTGGTCGACGCCGGTTTCCTGGCCCGGATGAAGGACGGCGCGCTCCTCGTCAACGTCGCCCGCGGCCCCGTCGTCGACACCAAGGCGCTGCTCACGGAGCTGGAGAGCGGCCGCATCACCGCGGCCCTCGACGTCACCGACCCCGAGCCGCTGCCCCGCGACCACCCCCTGTGGCGCGCTCCGGGCGTGCTGATCAGCCCGCACGTCGGCGGACCCACCTCCGCCTTCCTGCCCCGCGCCAAGCGCCTGCTGGTGGACCAGCTGAACCGGTTCGTGAACCAGGAGCCGCTGCGCAACGTGATCCTTACGACAGGCGCGAACGAGGCGTGACGCGGGCGGCCCGGGCGCCGCGCGCCACCGGCGCAACAGGCGCGTAATCCGCTTCCGGTACCCTCCGCAATCTCCCGGAAGCGGTGCGTGCCCGCATCGCCGCAGGTCGTCACGGAGCGTAGAGGAACTATGTCCCTGAGTGACGATCCTGGTGTATCGTCCCGACAGGGGCTGCGCCGCGCACCGTTCGGCGCCGGGGACGGACTTGAGACTGTGAGGGGGGCGACGGGCGATGCACGGCCTATGGACGAACGATCCGACGCGGCGGAGCCGCCGACGGCGACCCTGGCGTGCGGCCGCGCGCCGACGCGGTCACCACACCGGTCACGGCTGCCCGCACAGCCATCACCACCACCGGCACAACAGCCGTCGGCGGCAGGCGCATCCGGCACCCCGGGAGCTCCGGGACGCGGGAGCCGAGCGGACCTGGAGGGTCCGGTGACCTCGCCGCCGCCTCCCGCGACCACCGTCCACGGAGCGCCGCGGCCGCGGTGCTCCCCGGGCGCGCCGCCGCCCCGCCGGCCGGCCGCCGGCGGACCGGGCCTGGTCCGCCAACTCGTGGTGGCCCTGGTCTGCGCGGCGTACGCCGTCGGGTCCGCCGTCGGCTGGGGATCCGACGAAGTCGCGCTGATCATGGGCGACTTCGGGCTCAGCGCCGCCGCGGCCACCGCCGCCGTGTCCTGCGGGCTGTACGCCCGCGACCGCCGCGTCCGCTTCCGGCCCGCCTGGACGCTGTTCGCCCTGTCCTCCGCCATGGCGGCCCTGGGCAACGGGGTCTGGGGGTGGTACGAGGTCGTCCTGAAACGGCCCGTGCCCAGCCCCAGTTACGCCGACCTGTTCTTCCTGTGCTTCGCGCCGCCCGCCATCGTGGGGCTGCTGGTGCTCGCCAAGCGGCCCGTCACGAAGGCGGGCTGGGTGTGCCTGGCGCTGGACGCGTGGCTGATCGGCGGCTCGCTGCTCACGCTCTCCTGGAGCCTCGCGCTCGCCCAGGCCGCCCGGTTCGACGGCCCCAGCGTCGCCTGCACCGCCCTGTCGCTGGCCTACCCGCTGCTGGACATCGCCCTGGTCAGCATGGTGCTGGCGCTGCACTTCAGGCGCTCCGCGGTCAACCGCACGGCGGTCAACACCGCCATCGGCGCGCTCGCCCTGACCGTGATGTGCGACGCGCTGTTCACCTCGCCGCTGCTGCACGACAGCTACCACTCCGGCCAGTTGCTCGACGCGGGCTGGTTCGCCGGCTCCCTGCTCCTCGCCTACGCCCCCTGGGTCGCGTCCCGGCGCGCGCGGCAGGAGTCCGGCGACCAGGAGTCCGGCGACCAGGAGTCCGGTGGCGTGGAGACCGCAGGCCCGGAGACCGGCTGGCACGGCGGGCACGACTGGCACGGCGGGCACGACTGGCACGGCGGGCACGACTGGCACGGCGGGCACGACCGGCACGGCGGGCACGACCGGCACGGCGAGCACGGTGGGCATTCGCGCGGCGGGGCGTCCTTCCTGGGCGGGGGACAGGGCGACGGACACACGCGTGTGGTGCGCGAACACCCGCCGGGCGGACGGGGCGGTCGGGGCGCCCCGCACCCGCACCCCGCGCCCCCGCAGCCGGACGAGCACGGCCGGTACGCCGGCGCCCGGCCGATCGCCGGCTCACTGGCCGCCCTCACGCCCTATCTCGCCGCCGCCGTCTGCACGCTGGGCATCCTCTACAACGTGCTCAGCGGCCGCAGCGTGGACCGCGTGGTGCTGCTGACCGGCGGCACGGTCGTGCTCGCCCTCGTCGTACGCCAGGGCATCATGCTGCTGGACAACATCACCCTCACCCAGGAACTGGCGCAGAAGGAGAACCACTTCCGCTCCCTGGTGCAGGGCTCCAGCGACGTCATCATGATCGCCGCGCCCAACGGCATCCTCCGTTACGTCTCCCCGGCCGCCGCCGGGGTCTACGGACGCCCCGCGGAGGACCTGGTGGGCACCGAACTGGCCAACCTGATCCACCCGGAGGACCTGGGCCGCGTGGTGCACGAGGCGCGCCGCTTCCTCGCCGCCAGCCCGCTCCAGGAGCCCACCACCCGCATCGAGTGCCGGTTCCGCTCCGGCGACGGGGGCTGGCTCAACGTCGAGTCCACCGTCAACCGCCACCACGGGGGCCTCATCTTCAACAGCCGGGACGTGACCGAGAGAGTGCGCCTGCAGGCGCAGTTGCAGCACAACGCCGAACACGACCCGCTCACCGACCTGCCCAACCGCGCCCTGTTCACCAGGCGCGTCCAGCAGGCCCTGTCCGGCCGTCGCTCCTCCGACCGCGGGGCCGCGCTGCGCGGCACGGCCGTGCTCTTCATCGACCTCGACGGCTTCAAGGCCGTCAACGACACGATCGGGCACCAGGCCGGGGACGAGCTGCTGGTCCAGGCCGCCCGCAGACTCCAGGACGCCGTCCGGCACGGAGACACGGCCTCCAGGCTCGGCGGCGACGAGTTCGCGGCCCTGATCGTCGGGGACGGCGGCCGTGACCGCTCCGCCCGCGAACGCCACATACTGGAGCTCGCCGAGCGCCTCAGGGTCACGCTCTCCCAGCCGTACCTCATCGACGGCAACGATGTCCGGGTCAACGCCTCCATCGGCGTCGCCTTCGCCGAACCGGGACTCGGCGCGGGCGAACTGCTGCGGAACGCCGACCTTGCCATGTACCGCGCCAAGGCGGGCGGCAAGGGCCGCGTCGAGCTGTACGCGCCGCAGATGCAGCAGGACGTGGTGCGGAAGGCGGAGCTTGCCACGCGACTGCGCGCGGCCCTGCACGACGGCGAGTTCACGCTGCTGCACCAGCCGGTGGTGCGCCTGTCGGACGGCCGGATCACGGCTGTCGAGGCGCAGGCGCGCTGGCGCTCGTCCCAGGGAGTGCTGTTCACCCCGGCCGAGTTCCTGCGCGTGGCCGAGGAGAGCGACAAGACGCAGGAACTGGACCGCTGGATCCTCGAGGAGGCCGTCGCCCAGGCCGCCGAGCGCGCCGCGGCCGGCCTGCCGGTGCCGGTGGCGGTCCGGATCAGCGCCCGGCGGCTGCTGGACCGCGCGCTGCCGCTCGGCTCGATAGAAGCGCTGCTGACCCGGCACGGACTGCCGTCCGGGGCGCTGGTGATCGAGCTGGCCGACGCCGACTGCCGGGTCTCGCCGGACGAGCTGGAGCGGCGCCTGTCGTCCCTGCGGCGGCTCGGCGTCCGGATCGCGCTGGACGGCTTCGGCGGCGGCCACGGAGCGATCACGGCCCTGCGCAGACTCCCCGTCGACGTACTGAAACTCGACCGTTGCCTGGTCGAGGGCGTCGTCGAGTCCGCGCGGCTGCACAAGATCACCAGTGGGCTGCTGCGGATCGCTGTCGATCTCGGGCTGCAGTCCGTGGCCGTCGGGGTGGACCAGCCCGAGCAGGCCGTCGCCCTGCGCGCGATGGGCTGCACGCACGGACAGGGCATGGCGTTCTCCGGTCCGCTGGAGGAGTACCGGCTGCGCAGGGCGCTCGGTTCCGGCCACTGCGCGGTGCCGCACGGACCCGCCGAGCCGGTGTTCGCGGGCGGCGTGAGGGAGACGACGGGGCGGGTGTACTCCAGTGGGGTGACGGCCGTCCTGCGGGGCTCCAGCGCCCTCCGCTCACATGATGAGACTCCTGTCCCACCGGCTTGACATGCGGTACGCGGTGGGGGGAGGGTCGGTTCCATGCGCACCCGAATTCTCGTACTTGGAAAGCGCGTCGGCTGACGCTGGTGACGTCCGGACGGACCCGGAACTCCCAGCGAACACACCCGGCGCGCTCCCCTCGCTTGCCTTATGGCACGAGGGGTTTTTTGTTGCACAGGCGCCTGTCGTGCAGCAGCCCAATACCGCCCAAACCTCGCAAAAACCCTCAGCATCGAGAAGAGAATGCCGATGACCGAGCAGGCCACCGGGGCCCACCATCCGCAGCCGCGGCCCCGTTCCGGAGGACAGCACTCCGCCCCCGAGCACGTCACGGGTGCGCAGTCCCTCATCCGCTCTCTCGAGGAGGTCGGCGCCGACACGGTATTCGGCATTCCCGGAGGTGCCATCCTTCCCGCCTACGACCCGCTGATGGACTCGACCCGGGTGCGCCACGTCCTGGTCCGTCACGAGCAGGGCGCCGGCCACGCGGCCACCGGCTACGCGCAGGCCACCGGCAAGGTCGGCGTCTGCATGGCCACCTCCGGACCGGGCGCCACCAACCTGGTGACGCCGATCATGGACGCGCACATGGACTCGGTGCCGCTGGTGGCGATCACCGGCCAGGTCGCCTCCTCGGCGATCGGCACCGACTCCTTCCAGGAGGCGGACATCGTCGGCATCACCATGCCGGTCACCAAGCACAACTTCCTGGTCACCAAGGCCGAGGACATCCCGCGGATCATCGCGCAGGCGTTCCACATCGCCTCCACCGGCCGCCCCGGCCCGGTCCTGGTCGACATCGCCAAGGACGCCCTCCAGGCGAGGACCACCTTCTCCTGGCCGCCCGTCATGGACCTGCCCGGCTACCGCCCGGTGACCAAGCCGCACGCCAAGCAGATCCGCGAGGCGGCCAAGCTGATCACCTCTGCCCGGCGGCCCGTCCTCTACGTCGGCGGCGGTGTGCTCAAGGCGCACGCCACCGCCGAGCTGAAGGTCCTGGCAGAACTCACCGGAGCGCCCGTCACCACCACCCTGATGGCGCTCGGCGCATTCCCCGACAGCCACCCGCTGCACGTGGGAATGCCGGGCATGCACGGTGCGGTCACCGCCGTCACCGCGCTGCAGAAGGCCGACCTGATCGTCGCCCTCGGAGCCCGCTTCGACGACCGCGTCACCGGCAAGCTGGACAGCTTCGCCCCGCACGCCAAGATCGTCCACGCCGACATCGACCCCGCCGAGATCGGCAAGAACCGCGCCGTCGACGTGCCGATCGTCGGGGACGCCCGCGAGGTCATCGCCGACCTGGTCCAAGCCGTGCAGAAGGAGCACAGCGAGGGCCACAAGGGCGACTACACCGCCTGGTGGAAGGACCTGTCCCACTGGCGCGACACCTACCCGCTCGGCTACGACCTGCCCGAGAACGGCTCGCTCTCCCCGCAGCAGGTCATCGAGCGCATCGGCCGGCTCGCCCCCGAGGGCACGATCTTCACGGCGGGCGTCGGCCAGCACCAGATGTGGGCCGCGCACTTCATCCAGTACGAGCAGCCCGCCACCTGGCTGAACTCCGGCGGCGCGGGGACGATGGGCTACTCGGTCCCGGCCGCGATGGGCGCCAAGGCCGGCATGCCGGACCGGACCGTCTGGGCGATCGACGGCGACGGCTGTTTCCAGATGACCAACCAGGAACTCACCACCTGCGCGCTGAACAACATCCCGATCAAGGTCGCCATCATCAACAACGGCGCCCTCGGGATGGTCCGCCAGTGGCAGACGCTGTTCTACAACCAGCGCTACTCCAACACCGTGCTGCACTCCGGCCCCGACGACATCAACCCGGACGCCAAGGGCACGCGCGTGCCGGACTTCGTGAAGCTGTCCGAGGCGATGGGCTGCGTGGGGCTGCGCTGCGAGTCCCCGGACGACCTCGACAAGGTCATCGAGGAGGCGAACGCGATCAACGACCGTCCGGTCGTCGTGGACTTCATCGTCCACGGGGACGCGATGGTCTGGCCGATGGTCGCCGCCGGCACCTCCAACGACGAGATCATGGCCGCCCGGGACGTCCGCCCCGACTTCGGCGACAACGAAGACGACTGAGCGAGAGAGACCAACGAAGACATGTCCAAGCACACGCTCTCCGTCCTGGTGGAGAACAAGCCGGGCATCCTGGCCCGGATCGCCGCCCTCTTCTCGCGCCGCGGCTTCAACATCGACTCCCTCGCGGTCGGCGTCACCGAGCACCCCGACATCTCCCGCATCACCATCGTCGTGGGGGTGGAGGAGCTGCCGCTGGAGCAGGTCACCAAGCAGCTCAACAAGCTCGTCAACGTCCTGAAGATCGTCGAGCTGGAGCCGTCGCAGGCCGTTCAGCGCGAACTCGTCCTGGTGAAGGTGCGCGCCGACAACGAGACGCGCTCCCAGATCGTCGAGATCGTCCAGCTGTTCCGCGCCAAGACCGTCGACGTCTCCCCGGAGGCCGTCACCGTCGAGGCCACCGGCTCCACCGAGAAGCTGTCCGCCATGCTCAAGATGCTCGAGCCGTTCGGCATCAAGGAGCTGGTGCAGTCCGGCACGATCGCGATCGGACGCGGCGCACGTTCGATCACGGACCGCTCGCTGCGCGCTCTCGACCGGTCGGCATGACCACGGATGCGGGCGACCGGGTGACACCGGCCGCCCGCATACCGAGACCCCGAGACTTCCCTTCCCCCCGCCGTCATACGGTGGGACGCAACACCAGCACTCAAGGAGAGAACCCAAAGTGGCCGAGCTGTTCTACGACGCCGACGCCGACCTGTCCATCATCCAGGGCCGCAAGGTCGCGGTCATCGGTTACGGCAGCCAGGGCCACGCCCACGCGCTGTCGCTGCGCGACTCGGGTGTCGACGTCCGCGTCGGTCTGCACGAGGGCTCCAAGTCCAAGGCCAAGGCCGAGGAGCAGGGCCTGCGCGTGGTGACCCCGGCGGAGGCCGCCGCCGAGGCCGACGTGATCATGATCCTGGTCCCGGACCCGATCCAGGCCCAGGTCTACGAGGAGTCCATCGCCCCGAACCTCAACGACGGCGACGCCCTGTTCTTCGGCCACGGCTTCAACATCCGCTTCGGCTTCATCAAGCCCCCGGCCGGCGTCGACGTCTGCATGGTCGCCCCGAAGGGCCCGGGCCACCTGGTGCGCCGCCAGTACGAGGAGGGCCGCGGCGTTCCCTGCATCGTCGCCGTCGAGCAGGACGCCTCGGGCAACGCCTTCGCGCTGGCGCTGTCGTACGCCAAGGGCATCGGCGGCACCCGCGCCGGCGTCATCAAGACCACCTTCACCGAGGAGACCGAGACCGACCTGTTCGGTGAGCAGGCCGTCCTCTGCGGTGGCACCGCGGCGCTGGTCAAGGCGGGCTTCGAGACGCTGACCGAGGCCGGCTACCAGCCGGAGATCGCCTACTTCGAGTGCCTGCACGAGCTGAAGCTGATCGTGGACCTCATGTACGAGGGCGGCCTGGAGAAGATGCGCTGGTCGATCTCCGAGACCGCCGAGTGGGGCGACTACGTCACCGGCCCGCGGATCATCACCGACGCCACCAAGGCCGAGATGAAGAAGGTCCTCGCCGAGATCCAGGACGGCTCCTTCGCCCAGAACTGGATGGACGAGTACCACGGCGGCCTGAAGAAGTACAACGAGTACAAGAAGCAGGACTCCGAGCACCTGCTGGAGACCACCGGCAAGCAGCTGCGCAAGCTGATGAGCTGGGTGAACGAGGAGGCGTAAGCCTCCTGGCCACGGGGCCGGAGCGGATCGCTCCGGCCCCGTTGTCCAACCCGTCCAGCCTCGGACGGGTGATCCTTCCGCGGTGGCGTGAGACGACGCTCGCGACGCCACTAGACTGCTGCACAACAAACGCGTCAGGCCCACAGCGTCGTGCGTCTTCCACGCGGCCCAAGGGCCTGTCTGACATTCCTGCCTGCCTCGCGGCGTCTCCTCGGGCGGACGACGGGAATGGCCAGACCGGCCCCAGCACCCCTCCACCGCCTGCGGCCGTCGGGACGGCCGTCCGCATCGCACATGTGAGGACCACGTGAGCTCGAAACCCGTCGTACTCATCGCTGAAGAGCTGTCGCCCGCGACCGTGGACGCACTCGGACCCGACTTCGAGATCCGGCACTGCAACGGAGCGGACCGAGCGGAGCTGCTCCCCGCCATCGCCGACGTCGACGCGATCCTGATCCGCTCCGCCACCAAGGTGGACGCCGAGGCGATCGCCGCCGCGAACAAGCTGAAGGTCGTCGCACGAGCCGGCGTCGGCCTCGACAACGTCGACGTCTCCGCCGCCACCAAGGCCGGCGTGATGGTCGTCAACGCTCCCACCTCCAACATCGTCACGGCCGCCGAACTCGCCTGCGGCCTGCTCGTCGCCACCGCCCGCCACATTCCGCAGGCCAACGCCGCGCTGAAGAACGGCGAGTGGAAGCGCAGCAAGTACACGGGCGTGGAGCTGGCCGAGAAGACCCTCGGCGTCGTGGGCCTGGGCCGCATCGGCGCGCTGGTCGCCCAGCGCATGTCCGCCTTCGGGATGAAGGTCGTCGCCTACGACCCCTACATCCAGCCCGCGCGGGCCGCGCAGATGGGCGTCAAGGTGCTGTCGCTGGACGAGCTGCTGGAGGTCTCCGACTTCATCACCGTCCACCTGCCCAAGACCCCCGAGACCCTCGGCCTGATCGGCGACGAGGCGCTGCGCAAGGTCAAGCCGAGCGTGCGCATCGTCAACGCCGCGCGCGGCGGGATCGTCGACGAGGAGGCGCTGTACTCGGCGCTGAAGGAGGGCCGCGTCGCGGGCGCCGGCCTCGACGTGTACGCCAAGGAGCCGTGCACCGACTCCCCGCTGTTCGAGTTCGACCAGGTGGTGTGCACCCCGCACCTCGGCGCGTCGACGGACGAGGCGCAGGAGAAGGCCGGCATCGCCGTCGCCAGGTCGGTGCGGCTCGCCCTCGCCGGTGAGCTGGTCCCCGACGCGGTGAACGTCCAGGGCGGCGTCATCGCCGAGGACGTCAAGCCGGGCCTGCCGCTCGCCGAGCGCCTCGGCCGGATCTTTACCGCGCTCGCGGGCGAGGTCGCGGTCCGTCTCGACGTCGAGGTGTACGGCGAGATCACCCAGCACGACGTGAAGGTGCTGGAGCTCAGCGCCCTCAAGGGCGTCTTCGAGGACGTCGTCGACGAGACCGTCTCCTACGTCAACGCCCCGCTGTTCGCGCAGGAGCGCGGTGTCGAGGTGCGCCTGACGACCAGCTCCGAGTCGGCCGACCACCGCAACGTGGTGACCGTGCGCGGCACGCTCGGCAGCGGCGAGGAGGTGTCGGTCTCCGGCACGCTGGCCGGTCCGAAGCACCTCCAGAAGATCGTCGCCGTCGGCGACTACGACGTCGACCTCGCGCTCGCCGACCACATGGTCGTCCTGCGCTACGAGGACCGTCCGGGCGTCGTCGGCACGGTGGGCCGGATCTTCGGCGAGGCGGGCATCAACATCGCCGGCATGCAGGTCGCCCGCGCGGCGGTCGGCGGCGAGGCGCTGGCCGTGCTGACCGTCGACGACACGGTGGCCGGGACCGTGCTGGCCGAGGTCGCCGAGGAGATCGGGGCGACGTTCGCCCGGTCGGTGAACCTCGTCTGACCCGACGGACCGCGCGGGCGCACGCGAACGCACCCGGCCGTTTCGTCCCATTCGCCCAGCAGGAACTCGCCGAGGTCCTCCGCCTCCGGCGTGGCGGCGTGGTGCAGCGGCTGTTCGGCCC
>NZ_JBFADM010000052.1:0-59771 GCF_040641355.1 Streptomyces sp. NPDC020996 | reverse complement strand
CCACGTCACGCGACGTACGCTGCGCCGGCGGCGCGGGCCGGAAAGGGCCCGGACGACCGGCATCCGCGGATGCCGTCGCGGAGCGGGGGCGGGCGGGTGCATAGGATCGCCGGCATGGCACTGCGACCCGTTCACGTGAACGTCAAGGCAGTCGACGCCTCCGCGGTCGGCCGGTTCTGGGCGGAGGCGCTCGGCTGGAGTGCATACAGCCCCGGTGTGACCACGTACGTCGGCCCCGCCGGCGGCCTCGTCCGGCCGCACCCGGTCGCCGTCGGCATAGACGTCGTTCCCGTCCCCGAACCGAAGACGGCGGCGAAGAACCGTGTGCACCTCGATCTCGCCACCACCTCTCCGGCCCATCAGGCGGAGCTGGTCGCGCGCCTGGAGGCTCTCGGCGCGACACCCGCCGACGTGGGCCAGGGCGACGTGCCGTGGACGGTCCTCGCCGACCCGGAGGGCAACGAGTTCTGCGTGCTGGAGCCTCGGGAGGTCTACCAGGACACCGGGCCGATCGCGGCCGTGGTGGTCGACTGCGTGGATCCGCGGGCCATGGCCCGGTTCTGGGGTGAGGCAGTGGACTGGACCCTGCACGAGGTGAGTGACTACCACGCGGTGTTGCGCTCCGCCCGGGGTGCCGGCCCGTATCTCGAGTTCCTCCGCACGCCCGGCGGGAAGACCGTGCCGGACCGCGTGCATCTCGACCTGCTGCCGTACCCCGGCGACGACAAGGCGGCGGAGGCGGCCCGGCTGCGGGCCCTCGGCGCCACCGACCTCGACATCGGCCAGCGGGACGTGCCGTGGACCTGCCTGGCCGACCCGGAGGGCCACGAGTTCTGCGTCCTCGCCCCGTCCTGACGCGGAGCCCCGACCGGGCCACCCCGGCCGGCGTCCCGGTCGGTCCGGCCGGTCCGGGGAGGCGGTTCACCCAGTCGGGGGCGACGTTTCCCGCACCGCCCGGCGGATGGCGCGGCGTTGGGCGGCCGTGGTCGCACCCCAGATGCCGTGGTCCTCACCGTGGTCGATCGCCCAGGTACGGCAGGCGATGACCACGGGGCACCGGCGGCACAGCGCCCGGGCCAGGGACTCCTCCCCCGCGAAGGCGGCGGAGTCGGAGAGCGGGAAGAAGAGTTCGGGGTCCTCCCCGACGCAGGCAGCGTGATCACGCCAGTCGGAGTGTGTGCGGGTTCCGTGGAGCGAGCCTGTCATGGTGCACCTCTGATCGGCCTGACAGCAGGCATGCGAGCGGTGGTCACGGCACACGGGTGCGCCGCGTGCCCGGCAGAGGTGCGTAACAGCATAGGGTCAAATGCCCGATTTGCGACAGACGGCGAAGCTACGAGCCGGGCCGCTGCCGCCCAAGGGGCAACGCGTCGAGCTCGCCTCACCGCCGGCACCGTCGACGTACGTGACTCCACGGCCGTCGACGGCCCCGTCCGGCTCACGCCCAGCTTCTGACCGCGCTTCGTGACGTACGCCTCGTAAACACGACGACGTTCTTCCAGCACGCGCCGACAGCCGTCAGGAAGACGGTGGGCAGGAATACGGCGTCGCACGCGACCATGGCCAGGGAGAAGAACGGGATGCCGAGGAGCACCGCGATCCCCAGGTGCTCCAGCATCATGACGGCGATCAGTACGCTCGTGACCTTGCGGTTGACGAGGGTGAAGGGGAAGGCCACCTGAAGCATGACGGGTCACGTAGCTCAGCAGCAGCACCAGTACCGCGTTGCCGGCCGGGAGCGCGGAGAGCCAGATCTCGAACCAGACCCGGCCGCCGGACCACTGCAAGCACGCTGAAGGTGCCGTCCAGGCGGCCCAGTTCGAGCGCCATGTCGTACGACAGGGGGCTGTGGTCGCCGTACAGCACGCGGCGGTTGGGCCCTTCCCGGCGCAGGAAGGCGACGATACTCGTCGCCCCTTTTCTGACCGCGCTCGTAGTGCTCCCCCTCCTTGTGGTCCTTTTGCCGCCCCTCTTCGTCACCGCCGCGGCAGGCCGGGGACAGCGTGCTGCTGTGGCTGCTGTGCGCCGCCCAGGGGAGCCCCCGGATCCGGCGCGGCTTCCGGGAGACGTCAGGGCAGGGTCAGGATGCGGGGGCCCGCGTCGGTGATGGCGACGGTGTGCTCGAAGTGGGCGGCCCTGCTGCCGTCGGTGGTGCGCAGCGTCCAGCCGTCGATGTCGGTGCGGTAGGTGTTCCGCCCGCCGGCCATGAGCATGGGTTCGATGGCGAGGACCAGGCCGTGGCGGAGGGGGAAGCCGCGTCCGGGGCGGCCGCGGTTGGGGACGTGCGGGTCTTCGTGCATGCGGCGGCCGATGCCGTGGCCGCCGAAGTCGGCGGGCATGCCGCAGTCGGCCTTGCGGGCGACGGTGTCGATGGCGTGGGAGATGTCTCCGATGCGACCGCCGACCTGGGCGGCGGCGATGCCGGCGTCGAGGGCCTGCCGGGTGGCGTCGATCAGCTCGAGGTCGCCGGGGCGCGGCGTTCCGACGGTGAAGGTGATGGCCGCGTCGCCCGTCCAGCCGTCGAGCTGGGCGCCGCAGTCGATACTCACCAGGTCGCCGTCGCGCAGCCGGTAGCCGGTGGGGATGCCGTGCGACACGGCGTCGTTGACGGATGTGCAGATCACGGCCGGGAAGGGGACCGGGGCGAAGGACGGCCGGTAGCCGAGGAACGGGGAGCCGGCCCCGGCCTCGGCCAGCACCGACCGGGCCGCTTCGTCCAGTTCCCGCAGCGACACCCCCACGCCGGCCGCTTCCCGGGCCGCGGCCAGGGCGTGGGCCACCACCCGTCCGGCCTCCCGCATCGCGTCCAATGCGGCATCGGTCTTGATCTCCACCATGTGTGTGACTCCCCACAGCACGTCGACCCCAATACTTATACCGGTATTAGTATCACGGTCATGGCGAGGACTCGCCACGGGGGACTCGGTTGCGCCGATGGAGAAGGCGGCCGGCGCAGGGGGTGTCAGCCGGTGACTCCGAGCTGGCGCAGCAGGGTCTCGTTGTCCTCGATGTGCCAGTCCTCGACGATCTTGTCGGTGCCGACGTGCTGGATGTCGATGGCGTCGAAGCGGATCCGCTGCCCCTTGCCGTGGACGCCGTGGAACGTGCCGGTGAAGTGGCCGCGGAAGACCAGCCGGGCGGTGATCTTGTCGCCGGTGACCAGGAGATCGGCCAGTTCGCAGGTCAGGTCCGGCACGGCGGCGCGGAAGTTCTTCGACGCGAAGAGCGGGCCGGCGGGGCCCTGGGGGCGGCCGGAGGGCAGGGTGTTGTCCCGGAAGCGCGGGCTGACGGCGGCGTCGAGGTACTTCTGCTCGCCGGTGTTCCAGAACGTGTACAGCTGCTGGGCCAGGTGCACCTCCTGGGAGGCCCGCCGCTCACCGATCGAGCGGTCCACGGTCAGCGACCCGGGCCGGATCAGGCCGGGCGAGCGGTCGACGAGGTCGCGCGGCGACGCCGGTGCGCCCGGCCCGCTGGGCTGCTGGTGGTAGTCGAACGCGCCGACGGCCATGGCGGCGCCGACGGTGAGCGCGGCCGCGCCGGCGATGGCGGCGGCGGTGATGAGGACGGTACGGATCACCTTGTGCATGAGGGAGCTCTCTCGGTTTCGATGTGGTCGTCGTCGCTGCTGCCGTGGCGGAGCCGGTCGACGCCAGGACTGCCTCGCCGGGTCTCAGGCGAGCCGGCCGCCGCCGTCGACGTGCAGCACGGTGCCGGTGACGTAGGGGTTGGTCATCGCGAACAGGACTGCCTGGACCAGGTCGTCGGGGGTGCCGACACGGCGGGCCGGGTTGCGTTCGGCGACCTGGCGCAGGAACGCCTCCTTGTCCGCGCCGAGCCCGTCCCAGGAGCCGGTGTCGACGATGCCGGGCGAGACGGCGTTGACCCGCACCGGGGCGATCTCCACGGCCAGGGCCTGGACCAGGAAGGCCAGCGCCCCGTTGGTGGTGGCCATCACGGTCCGCTCCGGGGCCGGGCGCCAGGCGGCCACGCCGGAGAAGAAGGTGAACGAGCCGCCCACGGCGGCCTGCCCCGCCAGGTGCTTGGCCAGCAGCAGCGGGCCGATCACCTTCGCGGCGAAGGCCCGCTGCACCGCGGCGAGGTCGAGGTCGGCCAGCGGACCGTTCGCGGGCATCGCCGCCGTGGACACCAGATGGTCGAAGGCGCCGGTCTGCCGGGCGAGCCGGGCGATCGAGTCCTCGTCGGCCAGGTCCACCGGCGCCACCAGGGCGGGGCCGGTCAGTTCGCCGGCGGTCCACTCGAGTTTGCGCGGGTCCGGTCCGGCCAGCACCAGGTCGGCGCCGGCGGCCGAGGCCGCCCGGGCGATCAGGCGGCCGGTACGGGAGCCGGCGCCGATGACGACCAGGCGCCGTCCGTCGAGCGCCGTGGAAGAGGACGTGGGGGTGGAAGTTGCGGACATGCAGGTACTCCGTCGCATGATCGGGGAAAGGATCCGCGGTCCGCCCGCGCCGAGCGCGGCGGCCACGGCACGAGCCTCTCCCACCCCGGCTGATGAGTCCAAGGCTTGCTCTTCAGCCCAGCGATAATATTTGTTCATGGCAACGCTGCGGCAACTCGAGTACCTGGTCACGGTCGTCGACACCGGGTCCTTCACCCGCGCGGCGGAGCTGCTGCACGTCACCCAGCCCGCCCTCTCCCACCAGGTCCGCGCCCTGGAGACCTCCCTGGGAGGCCCGCTGCTCGAACGTCTGCCGCGCACGATCCGCCTGACGCCCCTCGGCCGCGCCGTGCTGCCGCACGCCCGCGCCGCCCTGAAGGACGCCGACCGCCTCCGCTCCGCCGCCCGCCGGGCAGCGGGACTCGACGGCGGCGAACTCGAGGTCGCCACCGTCTACTCCGTCAGCCTCGGCGTGCTGCCCCCGGTCCTGCGCGCCTGGCGCCGCCGGCACCCGGGCGTCCGCATCCGGCTGCGGGAGTTCCCGCACGCCGAACGGCTCCAGGCGGCGATGGCCGCCGGCCAGGCCGATCTCGCCGTCGGCCCGACCCCCCAAGGCTGGGAGGGCCCCGTACGCGATCTCGGCGTCGAGGAGTTCGTCGTCGTACTACCCGCCGACGACCCGCTCGCGACCGGCGCATCGGGGGCCGTCGCCCTCAGCGCGCTCGCCGACCGCGACTGGGTCCACTTCGCCACCGGCAACGGTCTCGCCGACCTCCTCGACCAGGCCTGCTCGAAAGCGGGCTTCCAGCCGAAGGTCGCCATCCGCGCCGAACAGACCTCCGCGGTGCCCCTGCTCGCTGCGGCCGGACTGGGCCCGGCGCTGGTGCCCGCCAACATCGTCCCGCGCGAGTTCGACGGGGTCGCACTGCGCCTCGACCCTCCGCTGCACCGCACCCTCACCGCCTACACCCGCACCCGCCCCGACCCGCTCACCACCGCCTTCGCCGAACTCCTGGCCCAGCAGGCCTGCGTCCTTCCCCGGCACCTCAGCGCACGCGCGGCCCGACTGCCCGCTCCGGCCGAAGTGTCCTCCGAGGAACCTGCGAGCTGACGGCTCTACGTGCAGGGCGTGTATCGAAGTGCGTGCGGTGGTCGACGTGTCGTAGTACTCCTGGGGAGACATAGGCACCTTGGTTCTCGTTCGGAGTCGTCGATGGTGTCGTCGATGTCTGTTCGCCGTGTCGTGCCCAACATCCAGTCGGAGGCCGCGCAGGAGAGCCGGGAGTTCTATGGTCTGCTGGGCTTCGAGGAGGTCATGAACCACGGTTGGATCATGACGCTCGCGTCCCCCTCCGGCCCGGCAGCGCAGATCAGCGTCATGACCAGCGACAAGACCGCGCCTGTCGCCCCCGACATGAGTGTCGACGAGGAGTGGGGAGTGCGGCGGTTCTTCGTCCGTGACCCCAGCGGACGGGTGGTCAACGCGCTGGGTCACCGCTGACCGCCCTCCCGCGCCCCTGGTTGGAGGAGGGCTGCCATAGAGGGGGCAGCCCCGGTCCAGCCCGGTCGTCCAACCTCATCGCGTGATCGACTACGACGATGCCGGTCGCCCTGTGGCGCACGTGGGAAACCCCGGGCCCACGCACCTGCCGCTGTCGGAGCCGACCCGACGATACGGAGCCGCCGAAATCCATACGTTCATGGCGAGCGTCGCATGAGATGACGCCTGAGATCCACATGCGATACGCGCCCCTCAGGTGAGGTGAGCGAGCGAAGGTCGGCGTCCAGTGTGCGGATCAACTCGCCGACCGGTCCGCCGCCGTCCGCCGCCGTCCGGCGCCGCCGGGAAACGTTTGAGTACGTCGACCACGACCGGTGTGGCATGTCGCATCGTCTGTTCAAGGTGTTCGGCGCCGACGCTCGTATCGCCGTCGGCGACGAGTTCGGCCGCTCTTGCCGCGTAGGCGCTCGCTCCGAGGATGTGTTTGACCTGGACCTGTGTGGCCTTGGCCAGCGGATGCAGGTAGGCGGCGCCTGCCGCGGACATCGCCGCCCATGCCGCCTCACGCGCGGCCGCGGTGTGCGCGCTCTTGGCTGCCTTGAGGGCCGCCGACGCCGTGTCGCGCAGGTGTTTCCCTCGCTCGCCGCCCCGGGCGAACGCCCACGCGGCACCGATGGCGTCGCGGGGCCGCGAATCGTCCGGCTGATCGGCCTCGAATATCTCCAGCACCCCCTCCGCACAGGCCGCGGCGAACGCGGTGACCGCACGAAGGCCCTCCCTGCCGGCCGGCTGAGGAACCCAGTCCGCTCCACCCGACATGGACCCGAAGGAGAGCACACACGTGGAAGACCGGATGGGGCAGGGACAGGCGAGCCCCGCGGTGCGAAAGCGCGGCCGCGACAGCTTCGGCCTGCAGGGCCTGATGTCCCACCTCGGCGCGCGCCTCGCGCACATCGGTCCCGGCCGGGTTCACATCGTTCTCCCGGCCCGCCCCGAGGTGACCCAGCAGCACGGCTACGTCCACGCAGGTGCCACCAGCGCCATCGCGGACAGAGCCGGCGGCTGCGCCGCCCCCGGTGCGGGGTCGGGCAGCGGCGGCGTCGGCGCACCGCCTGGTGCACAGCACTGTGGTGTGGACCCTCCCCGCGGCAGACGAGAAGACACAGCGCGGCACGAACAACCGGCGCCGTCAGTCCGTACCATCTGTACACCAAGGCCTCTTGCGGCACTTGCGGCGTTCATGTCGGCGCCGACACCTCACCCCGAGAGGGGCGTCACCCCCCATCCGGTGCTGCCCCGCCGCACGGTCATTCGCCGAGGAAAGGTCAGCACCCATGCCCGGGACAACGACTCCCGCCACCGAACTCACCTCGCAGTACGCCGCACAGGTGAGCGGTGACCTCGAACGCAACGTCAAGGAGCGGGAGCGCATCACCGCGGAGATCGCCTCCCTGCAGGAACAGCTCACGGCCCTGCAGCACGACCACGCTGTGCTGTTGAGCATGCGACAGGCCCTAGGCATCACCGAGGCGCCGGCCGAGCCCGCGGCGCCGTCGTCCGAGAGCGCCGCGGTGCCCGCTCCCCGACGGAAGGCCGGTACCGCGCGCAGCGGGAAGCAGAAGGCCCAGAAGTCGCCCGCCACGCAGGGAAGTCCGGCGGCCAAGAAGCCCGCGGCCAAGACAGCGGGTGCGACGGCGGCCCAGCCCACCCTGGTCGAGCTCATTCGCGACCACCTCGCCGCGTCGAAGGAACCGCGCTCCGCCGCGGAGATCTCCGCGGCGCTCGGCGCGGCCCACCCCGGGCGCCAGATCATCACCAAGGTCGTGCGGGGGACGCTCGAGGGACTCGTCGCCAAGAGCCAGGCCGAGCGCACCCGGCAGGGCAAGTCCGTCTTCTACACCGCTCCCGCGCCGGAGTCGGCTTCCGCGTCCGAGTCAGGGACGCAGCAGTCCGAGGACTCCGGCCATTAGGAACGGAACTCCTTGCTCGGGTGAGGCCCCGGCTCGGTGAATTCAAGGAATTCGCCGATGACCGGGGCCTCACCCGTCGTGGCTGAGATCGTGGCCGGGATCGAATCGGATCAGAACGGGTAGCGCTCGATCTCGGACTGGACGGTCACCCACTGCAGGTCGCAGAAGGTCTCCAGGTTGGCCGACATGCCGAAGTGGCCGCCCGCACCGGAGGCCTTGGTGCCGCCGAACGGTGCCACGGCCTCGTCGTCGACCGTCTGGTCGTTGATGTGGACGGCGCCGGACTTGATCCGGCCGGCGAGTTCGACGGCCCTGAACGGGTCGGACGTGAGGATGGCGACCGACAGGCCGTACTCCGAGGAGTTGATGATCTCGATGGCCTCCTCGATCGTCTCGTAGCCGACCACCGGGGCGACCGGGCCGAAGATCTCCTGGCTGAAGGCCGGGCTGTCGAGGGGGACTTCGGCGAGCACGGTCGGCCGGTAGAAGCGGCCCTCGTGGGTGCCGCCGGCCAGCAGCCTCGCGCCTGCGGCGACGGTCGACTCGACGATCCCGTGGACCTTGTGAAGCTGGTTGTCGTCGATGATCGGGCCGAGCGCGTTGGCCGGGTCGGTCGGGTCGCCGACCGGGATGTTCCGGGCCTTGTCCGCGAGCTTGGCGGCGTACTCCTCGGCCTTGTCCTTGGGCACGAGGTGGCGGCCGGTGGTCATGCAGATCTGTCCCTGGTGCAGGAACGAGCCCCACGCCCCCGCCGAGGCGGCGGCGTCGATGTCGGCGTCCGGCAGGACCAGCAGGGCGTTGTTGCCGCCTAGTTCGAGGTGAACCTTCTTCAGCAGCGGGCCGGCGGCCTCGCCGATCCTGCGGCCGGCGGCGGTGGAGCCGGTGAAGGAGATGCACGGCACGTCCGGGTGGGCGACCAGCGCGGCCCCGACGTCGGCCCCGGCAGGCAGGACGTGAAGCAGGCCCTCTGGCAGGCCGGCCTCGGCGAAGAGCTCCGCCAGCGCCAGGCCGCCGGAGACGGAGGTGCGCGGGTCGGGCTTCAGGATGACCGCGTTGCCCAGGGCGAGCGCGGGGGCGACCGAGCGCATCGACAGGATCGCCGGGAAGTTGAACGGGCTGATCACTCCCACGATGCCGACGGGCACATAGCGGGCGAGGGAGAAGCGCGGCTTCATGCTGCGCAGGATCTGGCCGTGGGGCTGCGCGGCGAGCGCGGCGGCGGCCTGGAGTTCGGAGGTGACCAGAGCGGTCTCGAAGGCCGCCTTGCCCTGGCCCGAGCCCGACTCGGGCACGAGCCAGCGGGTGAGGCGCTCGGGGTCCGCCGCCAGCAGCGCGGCGGCCCTGGTCATCACCGCGGCGCGCTCGGTGTAGGGCAGGGCGGCCCAGGTCGCCTGTGCCGTGGTGGCCGCGGCGACGGACTTGTCGAGGTCGCCGGTGTCGGCCCGGCCGACGGTGGCGATCGTCTGACCGGTGGCCGGGGCGGTGACCTCGAGGGTGCCCGCACCGCCGGCGACGAAAGCGCCGTTGAAGATCTTGTTGTCCCAGGTGTTGCTCATGGTTGTGGGTCTCCTGCCGTTGCTTCAGTCGGTGGGCTGGGCGGCGATGGCGGCGTCGAGTTGCTCCGCCTCGGCCCAGGTGCCGTGGAAGGCGAAGGGGACGCGGACGGGGAGCTTGACCCGGGCCAGCGGCTTGCGGGCGAACTCCACGGTCTCATGCACGAGGAGTTCGGACAGCCCGGTGGCCGGGTTCCACCACAGCGACAGCAGGTAGCCGTCGTTCTCCTCCGCGGCGCCGCGCCGCTGCACGAAGACGGGTTCGGAGGGGTTGGTGAGGCCGTCGACGCCCTCGATCACCAGGGTCTGACCTGTCGTGAAGTCGTAGCGGGCCATACCGTCGGTCATGGTCAGCGGCGACAGGCCGCGGGTGGTGGCGAAGCAGCCGTAGCGCAGCGGCCGGCCGAGCCAGGCGTCGTTGATCTTCGGGAACTCGCCCGCGACACCGCTGAGCACCTCGTTGGATGCCTTCTTGGTGGCACGGTCGAGGGTGAACCGCCAGGCCATCGCCGGCGGGAACCAGGTGTGCGAGCTGACCGGGTCGTCGGCGTGGGTCGCAGGGTTGCCCAGTCGCTCGATGACATGCAGGTCGACGACGAAGCCGGCCGGTGTCTCGTGGGCGTTGAAGAAGTGGGTCGGAGCGAGCATGACGCCGGTGTCGTACCAGGTGACCTCGTGGGTACGGCGGTCGAGCACCGCGAAGCGGGAGCCGTCCGGCACCGCCGCGGGGTCCCACAGCACGCCGGGGCGTCCCTGCATGATTCGGTCGATGCGGAACTGCGTCGGCGAGATCAGAAAGATGGCGTGGTGCTCGCTGACGATGTAGTCGTGCACCATCGCCGGACACCCCATCGAGAAGGTGAACGTGTCGACGACCCGTCCGGTGACCGCGTCGGCCTGGTACCAGGTCAGGTTCGGTCCGACGGCGGCGAAGAACAGCATGTCGCCGGTCTTGGGGTCGATCTTGTGGTGTGCCGTGCACAGCACGTCGATGCCGCCGGCGAAGTCGAAGGAGCCCTTGGTGCCGAGGCTGCCCGGGTGCATCTCGTAGGGCAGGCCGCCCTCGAAGTAGACCAGCAGGTGGTCGGCGAAGATCCCGACGTTGGTGTTGGCGACGTTCTTCGCCGGCGGCGCCCCCTCGGGCAGCGGCCGCGGTTCGTTGCCGTTGACGAAGCCGGGGTAGACCGCCTCGCCGGCCTCGACCTCCACCTTCATGGTGTCGGTCATGACCCACTTCATCCGGAACGACGCCTTGCCGTCGCGGATGTACGTGGCGGCGACACCGCCGTCGCCCTCCCACCAGTGGTACCGCTCGAGGTCGAGCGGCGTGAAGCGCGGGTTGTTGGCGATGCGGAACAGGGCGCCCGCCAGGTCGTCCGGGAGCTTGCCGACGACCGGCAGGTCGAAGGCCTCGGTCTCCTCGTGCCAGCAGCGTCCCGGGTAGCGGTGCCGTCGATCCCGGCGAGCGTGCGCCGTACGAAGGCGGCCGCGCCATCCGGGTCCCTCATCATCAGCGCCAGCGCACCGTGCTCGTCGGCGAGCCACACCCGCGGCCGGACCGTGCCGGCGGCGGCGTGCGCCAGCCCGCGGGCGGCGAGCAGCGTCCGGCGGAAGCCGTCGGCGTCGGGCGCGTCGTACCCGAAGGCGCAACTGAAGCCCTCCGGCAGCGGAATCGTCGCCAGTTCCCTGATCGTCCGGGGATCGGGGCGGCGGAGGTCGACCAGACGACGTCGGTCGACCCGTCGGTGCGGGGGACGATCAGGGTCGAGCCGGCGCCGAGCCACTCCTTCACGGTCTCCGTCCACCGGGCCGAGTCGGAACTCCAGCCGGGGTCGGAGGAGACGTCGAGCGGCCACAGCACGGCGGCGAGATGGTACGAGTGGAGCCGGATGCCCAGTACCTCGTCGGCCGACGGGTCGGCCCGGCCGCTTTCGACGATCTCGTCGACGGCCCGGCGGATGGTCGCGGAACGGTGCCGGCCCCAGGCGGCGCTCTCCCGCTCGAAGACGCGGCTCAGCGCGGCGATGAGTGCGGCGACGAAGTCCAGGAGCCCCGCCGAGACGCGCCGTACCTCGTCCGCGAGCCGATCCGCCGGGACACCCGCGGTCATCGCCTAGACGACCGCGGCCTGCACGCCCGAGTGCGAGCGCCAGACCGTGCGCAGCAAGGCGTCCAGCGCCATGCCCTGCCGGGCGGCCCAGCGCACCTGTGACACCGCCTCCTCCGGGGCGCCGAAGGGACGGCCGGTGACCAGTCCGGTCAGCATCGCCAGGACCGAAGCCTCCAGCGCCGACCGCTCGTGCCCGGTGAGCAGCAGCTCACCGTGTTCCTCGGCGGTCAGGAGGTCCGCGTGGACCTGTTCGGCCGTCTGGACGCCCCAGGCCGTGGCTGCCACCCCCGGGTCGGCGAGCGCGGCGTCCCGTGCCCGCGGCGCCTCCGAACGCGCCAAGGCATCCGCGTCCGACGCGATCGTGACAATCCAGTCCGCCACGTGCGCTCCTTCCCCGCAGCGATCGGGCCCGCCGGTGCGGCCCCAGGCAAGGTACTCGGTGCGACGTGCGGCAAGCCGGGGGCATCGATCACCGATTCGGGTGCCATATGCGTGGCTGAACACGCTTTTGAGTAGCTTTTACCCCATCCTGGGAAAGCCACAAGACAAGATCACGGAAGGAGCCGACCCATGACCGCGGCGGCCCAGGACATCATGACCGTCAAGCTCGAACGCACTTTTGACGCCATGGACGCGAACCACGACGGGTATCTGGACTGGACGGATTACCAGAAGCTCGCCGACCGCTACATCCAGGCCTACCGGCTCGACAGGAACGACCGCCGGGCCAGAGCGCTCCAGACCTTCTGCCAGATCTACTGGCTGGAGCTGCTGCGCCACGCGGGCGTGGACGGGGACCGGCTCACGAAGGACCAGTTCGTGACGGCCAACCGCCTCGCGGTCATCGACACCAGTCGGCTCAACGTGACCGAAGGCGGCGGCCACGCCATCTTCGACATCATCGACGCCGACGGCGACAACGAGATCAGCAAAGCGGAGTTCGCCCGCTTCCTCAAGGACGTGTGGAAGACCGACGCCCCCGACGCGATGGACATGTTCACCAGGATGGACACCGACGGGGACGGCGCGATCGGGCGCTACGAGTTCATCCGCATCATGCGCGAGTACTTCCTCAGCAACGACCCCGACGCACCGGGCAGCCTGTTCTTCGGACACGTCTGACCCACCCGCTCGCCACCCGCTTCCCGGCCCCTTCGCCGCTTTCGGCCGGGAGTCCGCGACGACGGCCGCCCCTGGGCTCCGGTTCCCAGCGGGCGGCCGTCCCGTTGGGGCGGCCCCTGGGCGGCAGGGGCGGTGCGGCGAGTGTTCTCTGCGCGTAGATTTGCAGCGGGCCACCTCTTCCCCCCGGCGTCGGACGACTTCTAGGATCCGCATGTCATGTACATGCAGTGATGGCCGTCCCCCGTGCGGAGATACCCCATGCCCGAGAACAGACCGGCCCCGCTCCCCTGCCCCGTCTCCGGCCCGCGCCGGCGCACAGCCGCGTTACTCGCCCCGCTGTTCGCGGGGCTGCTCCTGCTGTCGGCTCCCGGCGCCGCCCTCGCCTCCGCTCCGGGTACCGACGGCCGAGCGGTGACGTCCGCCGGTTCCGCCGCGGCGCTTGCCGGCCAAGACGCGGACGCGCCGTCGCCCCGGCGGGGCACCGCGCACGCCGGCAGCTCGCTCGACGCCAGCGTCTCCGCGGCGCGGACCGCCTCCACCGTCGCCTCCGTGGAAGCCGCCGCCGCGGTCTCCGCCAGCCCGCTCGGCCTGGACGTCAGCGGCCACCAGGGCAACGTCGACTGGACGTCCGTCGCCGCCGACGGCGCCGCCTTCGCCTACGTCAAGGCCACCGAGGGCGTCAGCTACACCAACCCGTACTACAGCCAGCAGTACAACGGCTCCCGCAGCGCGGGACTGATCCGCGGCGCCTACCACTTCGCGCTGCCCGACGTCTCCGGCGGCGCCGCCCAGGCAGACTGGTTCTTCGCCCACGGCGGCGGCTGGACCGCCGACGGCTTCACGCTCCCGCCGGCCCTGGACATCGAGTACAACCCCTACGGCGCCTCCTGCTACGGGCTCGGCCCCAGCGCGATGGTGTCCTGGATCAAGGCGTTCAGCAACGAGATGTACGCCCTCTCCGGCCGCTACCCGATGATCTACACCACCACCGACTGGTGGAGCACCTGCACCGGCAACACCAGCGCCCTCGCCGCCACCAACCCGCTGTGGATCGCCCGCTACGCCAGCAGCGTCGGCACCCTGCCGGCCGGGTGGAGCGCGCAGAGCATCTGGCAGTACGCGGACTCCGGCACCTTCCCCGGCGACCAGGACGTCTTCAACGGCACCACCGCCCAGCTGCAGGCACTCGCCCTCGGCACCGGCGGCTCCACCACGACCGCGTGGCCGACCGTCAAGAAGGGCGCGAGCGGGCAGACGGTGAAGACGATCCAGTACCTGCTCAACGCGCACGGCGCCTCGCTCACCGTGGACGGCGGCTTCGGCACCAACACCTACAACGCGGTCGTCGCCTTCCAGTCCGCGAACGGACTCGACGCCGACGGCGTCGTGGGCCCGCTGACCTGGGCCGCGCTCGTCGTCACCGTGCAGAAGGGCAGCAGCGGGCCGGCCGTCTCCGCCGTGCAGAGCGAACTCAACGCGAGCGGCGCCTCGTTGACGGTGGACGGCAGTTTCGGCACGAACACCTACAACGCCGTCGTCGCCTTCCAGTCCGCCAAGGGGCTCACCGCGGACGGCATCGTGGGCCCGCTGACCTGGCGCGCCCTTGTCGCCTCCTGAACCCCGACGATCACGACCTCGTGAGGAGACAGCCATGACTTCCGACCCCCGGCCCCGCCCCGGCCGCCGCAGTGTGCTGCGCACCGCCTTCGGCCTCACCGCGGCCGTCGGCACCGCCGGACTGCTGGGCGCGGCCGCGGCCGCCCCGGCCGCCGCCTACAGCTGGTCCAGGACGCTGTCCCAGGGCTCGACCGGCGCCGACGTCGCCGAACTCCAGATCCGGGTGGCCGGCTGGGCCGCCGACAGCGCCAAGCAGACCTACGTCGCCGTCGACGGCGACTTCGGCTCCGGCACCGCCGCCGCGGTCAAGCGGTTCCAGTCCGCGTACGGGCTCAGCGCCGACGGCGTGGCCGGACCGGCGACCCAGTCGGCGCTCAACGCCCTGGAGAGCACGGACGGTTCGACCGCGCACTTCGACTTCGGCGAGTTCACCTCGCACGACGGCGCCGGCTTCACCGGCGGCAACGTCTCCTCCACCCAGGTGAAGGAGAACATCCGGCGCCTGATGTACAAGCTGGAGGCGCTGCGCAAGAAGGCCGGCGACAGTGCCGTCACCATCAACTCCGGTTTCCGCAGCGTCTCGTACAACTCCTCGGTGGGCGGCGCCTCCAACAGCATGCACACCTACGGCGTCGCCGCGGACGTGGTGGTCTCGGGGCTCTCCACGCTCTCCGTCTACCGCATCGCCGAGACCTGCGGCTTCTCCGGCCTGGAGACGTACTCGGTGTCGTGGCAGCACGTGGACAGCCGCGTCGAGTACCCCTACGGGTCGCAGTTCTGGTGGTGGCAGGACGGCGTGGCCTGAACCGTCACGGCGCGGTGCGCGCCGTCATGACGCCGAAGCCGGCGATGTACTCCCGCACGGGCCGGTAGAACTCGTACGTCACCTCGTACGGGCCCGCGGCACCGAGCGCCGCGAAGGCGGCGACCCAGGTGCGGACCTCGTGGGAGGAGTTGCCGGCTTCCTCGGCCATCCGCTCGGCCGTCATCGCGTCGATCGGGGAGAGGTCGCCGGAGGCGAGGGTCGCCATCAGGGCCCGGTCCCATTCGGGGTTGAGGTCCCGGATGGTGGCCGTGCCCGCCGCGAAGGCCTTCGCCGTGTCGATGACCCGTTGCTGCCGGGCGTCGCGGGCGGCGGCCGTGGGGTGCCTGCCGTCGAGGAGCATCGCGCGAGCGGTGTCGTCGGCGGTGGCCCACTGCGGCACGGGCGGGTCGTGGGAGAGGCCGCCGGAGCCGATGACGAGCACGCGCTCGTCCGCCAGCGCGGCGAGGTAGCCGCCGATCGCCTCGCCGAGGCGGCGGACCCGGCGCATCGTCACGAAGGGCTTGGCGACGCCGTTGACGAAGACCGGGACGGTCGGCACGGCGGCGAGTGAGCCGAAGAGGATCTCCAGCGGCTGGACCGTGCCGTGGTCGACCTCCATCCGGCGGGAGATCGCCACGTCGATGTCGCGTTCCGCGACCCACTGGGCCAGTTCCTCGGCGCGCTCGGCCGGCACGTTCAGCGGCCCCTCGGCGGTGCCGTAGTCGCCGACGCCCCGCGCCTGGTAGCCGATGCAGAACGGCGGCATCAGGTCGTAGAAGAAGCCGTTGTAGTGGTCGGGGGCGAAGCAGACGACCAGGGTGGGGTCGTAGTCCTCGACGAAGGCCCGCGCGGCGTCGAAGGCGCCCTGGACGGCGCCGGCCACCTCGGCGGGCGGGTCGGCGTACTCCAGCAGGGGGCTGTGAGACATGGTGACGAGGGCGAGGGTCATGCGTGGGTTCCTTCCCGGACGAGCGACCCCGCGGTGACGACGGCGGCGAGGGCCCGGGAGGCCTGCTGGGTGAGGGAGGCGGCGGCCACGAAGCGGTCGGGGCGCAGCACGACCAGGCCGCAGGCGCGGACGTCGAACCAGTCCTTGAGGGCCCCGGTGCTGTCGCCGACGACGGTGACCGGCGCCGGGGAGCCGGCGTACCGCTTCTCGGCCCAGGCGCGCTGCGTCTCGGGCATGAAGGAGACCAGTCGGAACCGGTGCCGGCGGACGAGCGCGAGGTCCGCGGCGGAGAGGAAGGCCGTCGGATCGGTGCCCCAGGTGGCGAGGGTCCACCAGTCGCCGGTGACCTCGTCGAGGAGGACGTCCGTGGCGTCGCAGGTGTTGACCCGCGGCTGGATGAACTGCATGCCGACCGGCGAGAGTTCGCCGGCGGAGTCGGTGAACGGGGCCAGCCGGCCGCGCTTGAACCCGGCTTCCGCCCTGCCCGGGGCGAGGGTGGCCTGGTCGACGACGACGCCCGCGGCGTAGCGCGGCATGGGCTTGAACCGCAGCTCGGTGAAGTACGACTTCCACTTCGGTACGAGGTTGAGCGCGGAGGCGGACACGTCGCGCAGCCTGCCTCCGAGGCGGCCCATCTTCATGACCGTGCCGGCGGCCATGTTCACGTCGATCATGTCGGAGACGTGCTTGCGGCGCTCCTCGGTGTAGGTGTCCAGGAGGGCGTCGCCGGCATCGCCGTCGAGGACGGCGGTGAGCTTCCAGGCGAGGTTGGTCGCGTCGCGGATGCCGGAGTTCCAGCCCTGGCCGAGCCAGACCGGCATCAGGTGGGCGGCGTCGCCGGCGAGGAAGACGCGGCCCTTGCGGAAGTCGGCGGCCACCCGGCCGTGGTGGGTGAAGGTGCGCTGGTTGATGACGGTCAGCGCCGCCGGGTCGGGGACGTGGCGTGCGAGCAGGGAGTGCAGGAAGGCGGGGTCGTCGACCAGCTCGGTGGGCTCGCCGTCGTGCAGCATGAACTCCCAGCGGCGGATGCCCTGCGGGAGACCGATGGACACGTACGGCCGGCGCGGGTCGGCGCCGAGGTAGACCGACGGGGTGCCGACCGGGTCGTTCTCCACGTCGATGACCACCCAGCGGGTCGAGGGCGACTTGCCCTCGAACGGCACGCCCATCCACCTGCGGGTGAAGGAGCTGCCGCCTTCGCAGCCGACGGCGTACCGGGCGGTCACGGTGACCGTCCCGGTGACCTCGTCGTCGGCGCCGAGCCGCTCGGCGGTGACCTCGACGTGGTCGCCGTGGTCCTCCAGTCCCACCACCCGGTGGCCGAAGCGCAGCGAGGTGCCGGGGAACCGGTCGAGCCCGGCGGCGAGTTCCTGGTCGACGAGCGGCTGGATGAAGCCGTGCTTGCGCGGGTGGCCGAACTCCTGCGTCTTCGGATCGTTGGTGGCGAGGACCTGTCCCGCGCCGTTGACCAGCCGGACCACGTGGTGCGGGACCGTGTAGGGCTGGATCCGCTGCCACAGGCCGGCGGTGCAGAGCGTACGGATGGATTCGTCGTCGAGTCCGACGCCGCGGGGGTAGTCGATCAGCTCGTGGCGGGCCTCGAGCACGGTGGTCCGGTGGCCGCGCACGCCGATCAGGTTGGCGAGGGTGAGGCCGACCGGCCCGGCTCCGATCACGACGACGTCGGTGTCGAAAGTGGTCATGGGCTGTGTCCGCTCCGGGTCAGTTGTGCGTCAGGAAGTCGGTGACGAGGCGGTTGAACTCGGCGGCGTGCTCGATCATCGCCCAGTGGCCGCAGCGGTTGAGCAGCACCAGCCGTGAGTTCGGGATGTTGGCCAGGAGCCAGAGGCTGATCTCGTAGTGCAGGACGCGGTCGTCCTTGCCGTGGATCAGCAGGGTCGGCGCCTGGATGCCGGGGATCTTGTCGCGGTCGACCCTGACCGGGATCGGGGCGCCGTGCGCGAGGCCCTCGACGTAGTTCCGGAGGTGGTCGGGGCGGGCGAGCGCCGCCTCGGAGCGGGCCCGGGTCAGCTCCGGCGTCGCGAAGCGCTCCTTGTCGTAGGTCATGATCTCGACGAGCGCCTTCATGTTCTCCGGGCTCGCGTCCTTGTAGGCCCGGACGAGAACTTTCAGACCTTCGCTCGGCCCGTCGCCCGCGCCGAAGAGGGTGGCGGGACCTCGGCCGAGCGAGGCGCCCATCGTCACCAGGTGGGTGACGCGCTCGGGGTGCAGCGTGGCGAAGCGGATCGCGGTGTGGGCGCCCATCGAGTTGCCGACGAGGGCGGCCTTCGGAAGGCCGAGGGTGTCGAGGAACTCCACGAGCGTCCTGTCGTGGTCCATGTCCCGGGTCGCCTGCGCGTCGGAGTCACCCCATCCCGGCATGTCGGGGGCGATCACGTGGAATCCGGCGTCGGCGATCGCGCCGATGTTGCCCGAGAAGTTCGACCACCCGGTCGCGCCGGGGCCGGAGCCGTGCAGCAGGACGACGGGCGCGGCAGTGGCCTGCCCTGCCTCGTAGTACCGCATGCGCAGGCCCGAGGGCAGGGCGATGTCGCGCGCCGCGGATTCCTTCTTGACTGACATGACCTACCTCTCGTGCACTATGTGCACGCTCTAAATCGATAATTGCACGACCGCGGTCATGGAACGCCTGTTACAGAGCAATGTCAAGAGGCGGCCGCGGCCGCCTCCGGCCTCAGCCGAGGTCGCGGCGCAGCCGCTCGGCCGCCGTCATGAGCGTCGGCGCCGCACCTTCGGCGATCTCGGCGCGCGAGGTGATCAGGTTGAGGCAGGCGGCCGGGAGGCCGTCGACCGCGATCGGCACCGCCACTCCGTAGGCGCCGGGCTCGACCTCACCGAACGTCGCGGCGAAGCCGCGCTCGCGGGCCTCGGTGACGTTCGCGGCCTCACCGGGAGAGGGCGACTGTGCCGCGAGCAGCGCGACGCCCGCCGAGCCGCGCCCCAGCGGGTGCCGGCTGCCCGTCTTGAAGCTGAGCCGGTACGACGCCCCCGGCGGCTCGACCACCGCCAGGGCCACCGCCTGACTGCCCTCGATCACCAGGAGCGAGATCGTGGCGCCGAGACCGGCGGCGAGTTCGTGCAGGACCGGCTCCGCGGTCGCGCGCAGGGTCGCGTGGATGCCGACGGCGAGCGCGGCGAGCCCGGTGCCGGTGCGGTAGCGGCCGTCGCCGCCGCGGGTCACGAGGTGGAAGTCCGCGAGGGTCGACAGCAGCCGGGAGGCGATCGACCGGTGGACGTCCAGTTCCTGGGCGACCTCCTGGATGCTCAGGCCGTCGCCCGCCGTGCTGACGAGCTGCAGGGCGCGCAGTCCGCGGGCGAGCGTCTGGGTACCGGTAGCGCGAGGGGAATCCGCCATACGCCGAAGCCTAGAGCCCCTGCCCGCGCGGGCCGTTCCCGGCCGCGTCCGGGCGCTTCCCGCCGAGGGCCGACAGAACGCCGGCGTTGGGGCCAGGGAAACTTGCAGCTTGTGCAATCTTTGCATGATCTGCAAAAATGAGGGGGTGTCTTCCCCTTCCCGCAGCTCCGCTTCCACGGCGTCCTCCGCCGCACCCGAGGATCTGCGCGCCCGACGCCGGCGCGAGACCCGGCACAAGATCCACGTCGCTGCCGTGCGGCTGGTGGAGCGTGACGGGCTGGCGCAGGTGACCGTCAACATGATCAGCGCCGAGGCAGGTGTCTCACCGCGCACCTTCTTCAACTACTTCCCGACCAAGGAATCCGCCCTCGTCGTGGTTCCGCCGCCGCTCTCCGACGAGCAGCGGCACCGGCTCGCCGCCGGGGACCCGCGACCGCGCCGCGTCCTGCACGACCTGGTGGACGTCCTCACCCAGCAGACGGACGAGGACCTCATGCTCCCGGGCGGACGCCACCACTTCCGGGCCATGGTCCGGATCGCGTCCGCCCACCCCGAGCTGGCCGCCCTTCTGCACGCCCGGTTCGACGCCTTCGAGAGCGAACTGACCGGCGTCGTCGCCGACCGCCTCGGTGTCCCCGCGACGGACCCGCTGCCCGCCCTGCTGACCGCCCTGGCCTTCTCCGTGGTCCGCGTCGGCCTCCACCGGTGGTCCTCCGGCGAGGAGCACCCCGACAGCCACAGCCGCGACGACACGCGCACCGGGGCCGGACTCCGCGACACCGACGAGCCGGAGAGTTCCTCCCTGGCCGCGGAACTGCGGCGTGCCGCAGACCTGCTGCGCACGCTCGTCCCCGAACAGCCCGAGTGAGACACGGCCCTTCCCCTCAGGAACGCCCTTCCCCTCTCCGTGGTCTCCACGGGCCCCGCTCAGACGGCCCCTGGCCCGGAGCCGTCCGCCGCCGCGCATCCGGCCGCCGGCTCGCGCCGGGCTGCCCACACCACCCACCGATTCAGAGAGTTCCGGACATGCCCGCTGCCCCCGCCGCGGCCCGCCCCGACCCCGGCACCCCCGGACAGGGCACGGCCGACGAGCCGTCCACCGAACCCACCCGCGTACCGCGCCACTTCGGGCTGATCTACGCCAGCCTCATGATCGCGATGCTGCTCGGCGCCCTCGACCAGACCATCGTCTCCACGGCCCTGCCCACGATCGTGGGAGAACTCGACGGCGTCAGCCACATGGCCTGGGTGACCACCGCCTACATCCTCGCCGCCACCATCGGCATGCCCGCCTACGGCAAGCTCGGCGACCTGCTGGGCCGCAAGGCCGTCTTCCTCACCGGCATAGCCGTCTTCGTCCTGGGGTCCGTCCTCGCGGGCGCCGCGCAGTCGATGGCCCCGCTCGTCGCCGGACGGGCCGTGCAGGGCCTCGGCGGCGGCGGCCTGATGATCACCTCCCAGGCGATCATCGCCGACCTGGTGCCGCCCCGGCAGCGGGCCAAGTACATGGCGCCGATGGGCGCCGTGTTCGGTCTCGCCTCCGTCGTCGGGCCGCTGCTGGGCGGCTGGTTCACCGACAGCTCCGACTGGCGCTGGTGCTTCTGGATCAACCTGCCGCTGGGCGCCCTCGCCCTCGCCATCTGCGCCTTCGGCATGCGTCTGCCGCGCCGCCCGGTCAAGGTCGTCTTCGACTACGCCGGCTTCGTGCTGATGGCCGCGGCCGTCGCCTGCACGGTGCTCGTCGCCACCTGGGGCGGCAACGACTACGGCTGGACCGACCCGCTGATCCTCGGCCTGGCCGCCGGAGGCGTCGTCGCCTGGGTGCTGTTCCTCGCAGTCGAGGGCCGGGTCGCCGAGCCGATCATCCCGCTGAGCGTCTTCCGCAGCCGGATCTTCAACATCTCCACCCTGATCGGCCTGCTCGTCGTCGGGGTGGGCATGTTCGCCGTGGTCGGCTACCTGCCCACGTACCTGCAGATGGTGTACGGGAAGACCGCCACCGAGGCCGGGCTGCTGATGATGCCGATGGTCGTCGGCATCATGAGCACCGCCATCCCGTCCGGCTTCCTGATCAGCAGGACCGGCCGCTACCGGATCTATCCCATCGCCGGTTCGGTCGTCACCGGTCTCGCCGTCTTCCTGATGTCGACGCTCACCATGGACGACTCGATCGTGCTCGTCAGCGCCTACGTGTTCCTCATGGGCGCCGGCGTCGGCCTGCTGATGCAGACGCTCGTGCTCGCCGTGCAGAACGACTTCCCGGCCGCCGAGGTCGGCACCGCCACCTCGTCCAACAACTTCTTCCGGGAGATCGGCGCCACCCTCGGCACCGCCGCCGTCGGCTCCGTGTTCGCCTCCCGGCTCACCGACCGGCTGGCCTCCACCCTGCCCGGCGACGCCACCGCCTCCGTGGGCAGCTCCCGGTCGCTGACCCCGGCCCTGGTCCACGCCCTCCCGGCACCGACCCGGTCCCTGGTCGTCGACGCCTACCAGCACGCACTGACCCCGGTGTTCCTGTATCTCACTCCGGTCTTCGCCGTCGGCCTGGTGCTCGCGCTGATCCTGCCGGAAAAGCCCCTCGCCGAGACCCGGGCAGACGCCCGGTAGGGCTCCGCGTCCACAAGCCGCACCGCGCGTCACCGCGCGTGCGGCCACCTCGCCGACCAGGTGTGCCGGTGGCGTGTGCCTCGCCCGGGTGTCGCCGGCGGCGCCCCGTTCCCCGAACTCGAAGGGGACGAGGGCCCGTTCGAAGGGCCACTGTTCTCCGTCCGGGTCGGCCACGCCCCGCGCGCGGTGCTCCGGGGCCGCGTGACACGGCCCCGCGCGCCGTGCTCCGGGGCCGTGTCACGCGCCACGCCGCCCCGACGCGCGCTCCGCCACGCATGTCGAGGGTTCGGCCGCACGCGCGGGTCCGCGTGTGGGCGACCACCTCACAGGCCGGTTCTCAGCCCGCTCATGCCGGTTCACACGTCGGGTCGGTGACGGCCCGTGCAGCGCCGCATATCGTCGGCGGACACTGTCGATCGCACATGTGTCCCCGCGACGGGGCGCGTCCGCGTGTATTTGCCGCCCTGCCCGGCCTCGGCAGGCTCCTGCGCTCCCAGTAGCATGCGTCGAGTCATCCACACTGAGGGAGTGAACGGCTGTGCCCACCACATCAGCCACCACCACGATCCGGTCACGGTATGCCGAGCAGGCGATCTCCGATCTGGCGGAGAATCGCCGCCGGCAGAAGGAATTGACGCGTCAGCTGGAGGCTCTGCACCAGGAGGAGTCACTGCTCCTGAACATCCTGAAGCTCGCGGGGGCGTCTGACGCGGACTCCGACGCGGCCCCGGACCAGCCGCCCGTACCGCAGCAGGCGCAGAACGAGGCAGAGGTGTCGGCACCCGTCACCCCTGCCACCTCGCCCGATGCCGCCGAAGCCCCGACCGGGCGTCCGCGCGACGCAGGTGCGAGCCCTGACACCCGTCAGCGCAAGACCCGCGCCGGCAGGACGGGCGCCGGCAGGACCGGCGCCAAGGGTGCCGACAAGCAGGAAGAGCGGCCGGTTCTCCTCCAGGACCTGCTGCTGGAACTGCTCGCCGCGCACAGCGAGCCCCGCCTCGCGGCCGAACTGCGCGAGGAGTTGCTGCGCGCACACCCGGACCGGCAGCCCACGCCGCAGGTCGTGCGCAACACCCTGGAGGCGCTGGTGGCCAAGGGGCGCATCCAGCGGCACAAGCAGAACAGGTCGGTCATGTACACCGTGGTGGAGTCGAACGACACCTGAGCCTCCGAACGCACGTGACGGCGGACCGCCGCAGGCGGTCGGGGGGTGACGCGTCGCGCTCCCCCGTTTTCGCGCTTCGTCGAACGACCGGCTTCGGCGGTGATGCCGCGCCACGGTACGGCGGGCTCGGCTGATCCGGCCGACCGCCGGTGTAGCCCGTTCGGCCTCCACAGGAGGCCGCCCCATGCCGGCCGTGCTCGTATGGGAGTGTTCCCCACATCGACCTGGGAGGTGACCATGCACGAAATGTGGCAGGGCGCGGACCCCTCAGGAGAACCGGTGTGGCATGTCCTGACGGCTGACAAGACCTCCACGTTGTGCGGTGTGGAGAAGCCGGAGCAGCCCAGCCGGCAGGAGCCGACGGACAAGCACTGCTTCGCCTGCATGAAGGCGTTTCAGGCAGCCATGGTGTGACTCCCCCGCGCACACGCATCGCCGCCCCGCACGCGCCGGTGTGTGAGGAACCGTGTGTCGGCCACCCCGGGCGAGCGAAACAGGGTTGTGGGTTCGGGTGGGTGCGCGAGATCGTTTGAGGCGGTACTGCCGGTGTCGTCTGTTGGAGGAATTCCGTGACCGATCCTGCGCCCGCGTCGCTGCCCGCCCCGCCCTACTACGCCGTGGTGTTCACCGCCGTGCGGACCGCCGACGACAACGGCTACGGGGAGGCGGACGAGCGGCTGCTGAAACTGGCTGCCGAGCAGCCGGGATTCCTCGGCATCGATTCCGCTCGCCGCGCGGACGGCCTGGGGATCACGGTGTCGTACTGGAGGGACGAGGACTCGATCGCCCCTTGGCGGGAGCACGCGGAGCACGCCCTGGCCCGTGCGCACGGACGCGAGCGCTGGTATTCCTCGTTCGCGCTCCACGTGGCCAAGGTCGAGCGCGCCTACGGGTTCACCCGCCCGGCGGACTCGTAGGCGCCACCGCGCCGTCAGAGCGGGTTGAGGCGAGCCCTGAGGAGGCAGAACTCGTTGCCCTCGGGGTCGGCGAGCACATGCCATTGCTCCTCGCCGGTCTGGCCGATGTCGGCCGGGCGCGCCCCGAGCTTCAGGAGGCGTTCGAGCTCGGCTTCCTGATCGCGGTCGGTGGGGTTGACGTCGATGTGCAGCCGGGCCTTCCCCGGCTCCGGCTCGTCCCTGCGGCTGAGGATGATCGTCGGCTGCGGACCGCCGAACCCCTCGCGCGGCCCGATCTCGATGCAGTCGTTCCCTTCGCGGTCGAGCACGACGAAGTCCAGGACCCCGCACCAGAACCGGGCCAGCACCTCGGGGTCGCGGCAGCCGAGCACGAGCTCACCGATACGACATGCCATGGACGAAACCTGCTCTCGCAACGGGAACTGTCGGGGGCGGCAGCGCGAAGGCCTCGGGCCCCCACCGTGGGAACACGCTCGCGACCGTACCGGGCGGGGCGAGCGGGCGCGAAGGGTTTTCCGGGCCGGCGACGGGGAGCGCCGCCACGGTGAAGGCGGGCCGTAGTCAGCCGTACCCGGCAGTGCATGCGCGGCCGTACTCAGGAGTGCCGTGCGCGGGCGGTGACGTGGAGGACCCTGACGGGCCCGTCCGGGGTGGCTTCCCAGCGGCAGCGTGCCCTGGCGGGGTAGAAGATCGTGTCACGCGGGCCGAGGTGGTACCTGCCGTCGCCTTCGACGTCCACGTCGAGACGGCCGGCGATCAGGTAGGTCGCGGCCGGGGTGGGGTAGTCGAACCACTCGTCGTTGTTCTGGGTGTGGTCGAACTCCATCTCGGAGAGTTCGAAGGAGTGGTGGGCCATACCGGCCATGAAGCGGACCGGGATGGCTGACTCCTCGGTACTCGCGATCCGGCGGCCCTCGTGGGCCCGTACCACGGTGGCACCGGGTCGCGGCGTCACGACCGGCAGCAGGTCTCCCGGCGTGACGTCGAGCGCTGTCGCGATGCGGTACAGGCTCAGCATGGACGGCGAGGCCTCTCCCCGTTCGATCTTGCTCAGGAACGGCTGCCCGATGTCGGCCATGTCGGCCAGTTGCCGCATCAGGAGGCCGCGTTCGGTGCGCCAGTGGCGAATGCGTTCGCCGACGGCGAGGGCGACGGCGTCGGCCACGGGTTCTTCGGTTTCCATCAGTCGGCCTCCGTCAGAGCGAACGCGGCCTACGAACCCTGCTGGGCCGCTAGGACGCGGGAGGCCTCACGCACGGCGGCGGTGTTGGCCTTGCCCTGCCGCGAGCCGGCCAGCTTGGCCGCGATGTGGTCGCGCACCAGGATCGGCTCGTAGGCCATGCCTGCGTCCGCGTCGAGGTGGCTGGGCAGGGTGGCGACGGTCGCGTCGATGTTGCCGTCGTGGAAGAACGCCACCGACCGGCGCCGCTTGATCGTCCCGTCGATCACCGGCGGCTTCACCCGGTGGAGGGTGGACATCCACCGGTCGTTCGTGAGCCGGGCGGTGAGGTCGCCCAGGTTGATCAGCAGAGCGCCGTCGATGGGCTGGACGTCGTGCCAGACGTTGTCACGGCCGAGGACCTGCAGGCCGGCGACCTGGTCGGCCCACAGGACGGTGACGAAGCCGAAGTCGGTGTGCTCCCCCATGCCGGTCAGATCGCCGTCGAGGGAGACGCCGGTGCCTTCGGGAAGGGCGTAGTTGTTCATCCGCAGCACGTCGACGGAGTGGTCGGTGAGGTGCTCGAAGAAGTCGCCGGGGATTTCGAGCGCGTCGGCGAAGACGGTCATCAGGGTGCGGGCGACCCGCGCGGCATGGTCGTAGTAGGCCTCGGCCCTGGGGCGGAAGGAGTCGACGTCGGGCCAGACGTTGATGCCGTAGTCGGCCTCGGAGAGGTCCGGTTCCTCGAACCAGCGCGCTTCGGAACCGATGTTGAACGCCTCGAAGAAGTCGTTCATGCGCGACGCCGGCTCCACACCGAGGCTGAGGCTGAGCGACTCGCTCTTCGGCGGGCTGTAGCCGCGGTTGCCCGGCACCTGGTAGGCCTTCTTCTCCTCGACGCCGAGCGCGAAGAAGCCGTCGAGCGCTTCGGTCAGGCCGGCGATCACGTCGTCGGGCACGCGATGGCCGAGGATCTGCACGAAGCCGACGGTGGCGCAGGCTTCGTCCATGGCGCGGGCTACGGCCGCCCGCTCCTGGGCGCCGCCCTTCTCCGTGTAGGCGGATATGTCCACGACGGGAACGGTGAACGGGCTGCTGTCGGGCATGGGTTCCTCCGGAGGACGTCTGTCGATCGACGAGGACGGCGGGGCGGGGAAGGCTCCTGGTGAGGAGGCGACGTTCAGAGATTCTCCCGAGGAATGCGTATTCCCTCGATGAATGCGTCGTTACGGTCGCGTTGCCCGGCCGACGTACCCACGGCCGGTCAGCGCGGAGTGCGGCGCGGAGTGCGAGGAGATGCCGAGCTTCGCGTCGACGCGGTGCGGGTGCGCCCCCACCGTGCGCGGCGAGATGAAGAGCGGCGGTCATCCGACTGACGCCGCCGTTCGTCGCGGCGGGCGGGCTCGTGGATTGCAGGCGGCCTCGTAGATGCAAGCGCCGGTAGGCAGCGGGAATAAGAAGCCCGCGTATGCAATTGATTCGCAGGGGAGCGTGTTCCGCGTCCGCGGGGTGCGCCACCCGTCCGCCGTCCGCCGTCCGCTCAGGACACTGACAAGGAGTCCGTGTGACCTCCCTCTTCACGCCCTACGATCTCAGGTCGCTGACCGTCCCCAACCGCATCTGGATGGCCGCGATGTGCCAGTACAGCGCCGCACCCGAGGGCGAGGCGGTCGGTACTCCCACGGACTGGCACTTCACGCACCTGGCGGCACGGGCCACCGGCGGGGCAGGACTGATCATCACCGAGGCCACGGCCGTCAGCCCGGAGGGCCGGATCAGCCCGTACGACCTCGGCATCTGGAACGACACCCAGGCCGCCGCGTTCCGCCGCATCACCTCCTTCCTGACCTCGCAGGGCGCCGTCCCCGGCATCCAGCTGGCGCACGCCGGCCGCAAGGCGTCGACCGAGCGGACCTGGGTCGACCGCGGCCGGCAGATCCGCCCGGACGAGCCCTACGGCTGGCAGCCGGTCGCCCCCAGCGCTCTCCCCTTCGACGCCTCCGCCACCACTCCGGCCGAGCTGACCGCGGACCAGATCCGCGACGTCGTCCGGCAGTTCGCGCAGGCCGCCGAACGCGCGCTGGGTGCGGGGTTCCAGGTCGCCGAGGTCCACGGGGCCCACGGTTACCTGATCCACGAGTTCCTCTCCCCGCACAGCAACCACCGCACCGACGAGTACGGCGGCTCCTTCGAGAACCGGATCCGCTTCGCCCTGGAGGTCGTCGACGCCGTGCGCGCGGTGTGGCCGGAGGAGCTGCCGGTGTTCTTCCGGGTCTCCGCCACCGACTGGCTCAGCGAGAATCCCGAGGACGACCGCGAGGGCTGGACCGCCGACGACACCGTCCGCCTCGCCAAGGAGCTGCAGGCCCGCGGCGTCGACCTGATGGACGTCTCCACCGGCGGCATCGCCCCCGGCGCGCGGATCGAGACCGGTCCCGGCTACCAGGTGCCGTTCGCCGAACGGGTGCGCAACGAGACCGGCATGCCGGTCGCCGCCGTAGGGCTGATCACCGAGCCGGCCCAGGCCCAGGAGATCGTCGCCTCCGGCCGCGCCGACGCCGTTCTCCTGGCCCGCGAGCTGCTCCGCGACCCCTACTGGCCGCGCCACGCCGCCGCCGCGCTCGGCGGCCAGGTGCCCACGCCCGCCCAGTACCACCGGGCCTGACCGGCCGGTGGGCGGGACACCGGTTCCCGCCCACCGGCACGGGCCTGCGCCGCCCGCGTGTCCGCTCGCGGCTCGTCACGGCAACGGCATCGTGCCCCCGTTCAGGCATCCCACACGTGTGTCGCCGGCATTCCTGGTCCCCCGTCGCCCCCTAGAGACCGAATCCGCCGATCACATCGCTCATCGGGTAGCTGTAGATCTCCCGCTTGCACGACGAGCAGGCGCTCGACGCGTGCTCGCTCAGTGACCAGAGCTGAGGCGCGAGACCGGTGCCCCTGCCGTGCGTCAGGTACAGGTCCTCGGGGCCGATGGCCGACTTCAGGACGGTCGAAGCGGCGACCAGGCGGTTGGTGCCGTCGACCGTCTGCACGGTCGCCTGCAACAGGCGGCCGGTGCTGTAGCCGTTGCTGCGGTGGAAGTACCACTTGCCCTCGTACCGCATGACCCCCTGGATCTTGTGCCACAGGGGTTCGCCGTTGAACGTCCCCGTGGCCGGCAGGCCGTAGGCCGCGTCCGCGTCGGCAAGGGTGCCCGCCGCGCCTTCGACGGCTGTCGTCAGCGCGGTCATCGGGTAGGTGGCGACCCGGCCGGGGCTGTCGCCGCCGGCGTTGAGGTTGCAGTACTCGCCGATGACCATGTGGTCGGTGCCGGTGCGGTCCAGGGAGACGTACGACACCTTGGGCCGGCCGGTCGAGTAGCACTGGCTGTTGTCCGTGCTCCCGCCGTTCTTCGCCGTCGTCATCTTCAGCGAGGCGACCTGGGGCATGACGTACCGGTAGCCGAAGCTGTACCAGACGTTGCTCTGGCGGCCGATCAGCTTCTTCTCCGTGACGTCGCTCGTCAGCCCGTCGGGCGTCGGGTCGTTGACCGAGTCGTCGTTGTCCGGGTTCAGGTCCAGGATCTGGCGCATGTCGAACACCCGCAGCCCGTTGGCGGTGTCGGCGACGTACAGGTAGTTGCCGTACCAGGCCATGCCGCCCGCGTGGATGCCGTTCTGCGCCGCGCAGGACGACGTCACGACCGACACGCACGAGCCCTCGCGCGCGTGCAGGGCGTCGAACGAGATGTGGCTCTTGGAGTTGACGTACGGCCAGACCAGCAGCACGTGACGGTACTCGTGCGAGGTCGTGTTGAAGAAGCTGACGCGGACGCCCTTTTCGTTGCAGGCGTCGGCGGCGGTGGACAGCAGACAGTTGTTGAGTCCGCCCGAGGCGTAGTCGCTGCGTCCCGGGTTCTGCGCGTCGTAGGAGGCGACGGCCAGCGGGTTGGAGTCAGAGGTCCCCCAGGTCTCGTCCTCCTGGGCGTCCGAGATACCGGTGATGGCCTGCGGCACCCACTCCGTGGACGTGGCGTCGTCACTCTTCCAGCAGACGCGGTGGTAGGGCGCCAGGTCGGAGTCGTAGATCGTCTTGGTGCCGCATCCGTCGTCCCAGGCGGCGTCCCGGTTGGTGTTCTCCACCTTCATGAGGTCGGTGAGGGTCTCTTTGGGCAGTGCGGCGTCCAGCTGCGACACCAGCCCGCTGAGGTCGCCGCCCTTCTTCAGCTGGAAGTCCCCGGCGCGGCCCGCGACCAGCGTGGAGGTCCCGGTCGAGCCGGCGCCGGCGAAGTCGTCCTGCTCCCCGGCGCCCTCGTCGTCGAAGTTGTCGTCCGGCATACCCGCTTCGTAGGCGGTGGTGGGATCGTCCGCCGCCGCGGCGGGGGCGGCGTTCGACACCGGCACGAGCCCGAGCAGCACGCCGGTCACCAACGCACGGACGACGAAGCGCGCCCTGCGGGAGGGTCTTCCCATCTGGAGCCTTTCCGTCAGGCATGGCTGACACTCCATCAGCCGCATGAGGGAAGAACGTTAGCAATCATGATCGGCGGATTGCATGCACCTGTCAGCCACGCGCGGGGCGGGATCCGGCCGCCGTGCCGCGCACGGTGCGCAGCACGCCCCGGGAAGTGGACGTCCTGGAGCGCCAGGCGCAGTGGCCCGTCCCACAAGTCGGGAGGTCAGGTCAGGACAGGTCATCCGACGGTGGCGTGCTGTCGCGAGCGGACTGTGCGCACACGTGTGCCTCCGGCCGGCCGGTGCCGGACAGGCGGTGACGGCCCGCCCGAGGGCGGACGAGCCGTCACCCGGACGCTCTGCTCAGCCTTCGAGGTACGCGTCGGACTCGACGACGAGGTGCATGGCTGCCTCCTCCGCCGAGGCACCGGCGCCGTCCAGGCCCACGTCGGAGGCGAACAGGTCGGATCTTCCGGTCAGTTCATCGCCCTCGTCGGGCGCGAGGAGACGGCCGGCGCGTTCGTCGCCGACCTCCGCGTCCAGGGGTTCGCCGTCGGTGTCCCAGGTGTCCCCGATGCCGTCGCCCAGCCGTATCGCGACGTCGGGTTCCTCCTCGGCCAGACGCTCGTCCAGGCTCTCCCCGCGCAGTCGCTCGGCCGCCGTGACGCCGGTGTGCTGCACGCCCCACGGCCGCTCCGGAGGCGAGTACCCCTCGTCGAGGGCCTCGTCGCCCGCCCGGTAGTCCAGAGTGTCCGAGGCGTCCAGCAATCCGGCGTCGTCCTGCACCTCGGAACCGTCCGGCTGGTAGACGTCGTCGCCCATCGCTTCGTCGGTCAACTGCACTCCTCGTTCCCGGTTAGGCGCGGCGCGACGGTTCAGCCGTCCCGTCCGCGCCTTCGATCCGCCGGCCCGCTCCGGGCGACGGCGAGCGCCCGGCGTTCACTCTCCGTCGTCCGCCCGGCCGCCGTTCCCACCGGCGGACCCGCCCGGTCCCGGGTGGCTGTGGCCGTCGGTCGACGCCGGGCCGTCACACGCCGGGCCGTCGCACGGCGGGGTGGTCCCGCACGCGGCAGGCCCGCGTTGCCCGCATCGGCCGGGAAGCGGGACGCCATTGGCCCGCAGCACTTCGCGGACGTCCAGGATCAGGGGGAAGACCTCCTGGTTGCGGTCCTCGCCCTGCTCGTCCCACGCCCGCTGTTCGGCTTCGACGGCCATGCGGTCCTCGGCGAACACCCGCTCGGTGAAGCGCCTGATCAACGGCCAGGCCAGATGAAGGACGCCGGGCACCCGGGGCTTCTCGATCATGAGCAGCCCGTAGGCGCGACACGTGCGCTGCTCAGCGTCCTCGGGCACGTACGCCGCCCAGAGGCGGAATGCGGGACGCTCGGCCTTCTCCGGGACCAGGTCCAGCGTCTGGTACGGGTATTCGGTCCGGATGGTCATCACGTCGGCGGAATCCCCGCCGCGCAGGCCCTCGCCGGCCAGCAGACCGGCTCCGAGGTTGCGCCTCCCGCCGGCGTGGGTGAACAGGTACCTGGCCTCCACGGACCGTGCGGACGTCCGGTGTTCCAGCAGTTCGGGGTGGAGTCTGCCGACCACGCCCCGGTGGAGGAACTGGTGGTTCATGTCGAGCAGGTTCTCGTGCATGAACGAGTAGTGGCAGCGTACCGACCGGGAGAAGGTCATGGTCCGGTACCGGGGCGAGCCGAACGCCGGCAGCACGGGCAGCGCGGTGGCCGATGCCTTCCGCGGGTCGCCGGGAAACACGTACACCAGGCCGTAGGCCTCGTGGACGGGGTAGCCGCGCACGCCGCGCGGCGGACGTCGGTCGCCCTTGGACAGGTACGGGATCTGGGAGATCCGGCCGTCTCCTCGGTAGGCCCACGCGTGATAGCAGCAGCGGAGCGCCTCACCGTCCACGACGCCCATGCTCAGCGGCACCTGACGGTGGGCGCACCGGTCCTCCAGCGCGTGGACCGCGCCGCTCTCCCCGCGGTAGAGCGCGATGCGCTCACCGGCGAAGGCGGTCGCGATCACCCGGCCCCTGCGCACGTTTCTCGACAGAGCCACCGGATACCAGTGGTCCGGGTTCGCCCCGAGACGTCTCAGGTCGACGGGACCGGGACCCGGGTCCTGGCGTCCTCGGGGGCGCCGACGTCCACCGGCTGCGTCGACGTCGGTGTCGGTCATACGTCTCCCCTCGCCACGGGACGGCACCCGCCCATGCTGACCGTCGCCCGCCGCCATGGCCCGCCCAGCACGTCCGGACGGGTGAGCGGCACGGCCGCGGCGGCGGCCGCGCACCCGAACGTCCCGGCCGCGCACCCGAACCTCCCGGCCGCCGCCCGGACGCACGCGGGGCAGCGTGCTCCGCCCCGCGGACGAGCGGTACCGCTTCAGCGGCGGCGGTCTCTTCCGGTCGTGCTGCTGCCGGTCACTTCCTCAGGAAGGCGAGGAGCGCGGTGTTGACCTCCTCCGCGTGGGTCCACAGCAGACCGTGCGGAGCTCCCTCGATCTCCACGTAGTCGGCGGACGGGAGCGCCTTGTGGAAGGGGCGCGCGGTTCCCTCGACGGGCAGGATGCGGTCGCCGGTACCGTGCAGGATCAGGGCCGGCACGTCGATGGCCGGGATGTCGGCCCGGAAGTCGGTGTACCAGGTGGACGGCGCTGCGGCGGCCGCGAAGAAGCCGCCGCCCGCCGCGACGTTCCAGCTGTTGCGCACGGCCTCCTCGCTGATCCTGCTGCCGAGGTTCTCGTCGAGGTTGTAGAAGTCCTTGTAGAAGTCCGTGTAGTACGCGTAACGGTCCGCCTTGACCGCCGCGACGACGCCGTCGAAGAACTCCTTCGGGGCGACCCCGTCGGGGTTGTCGTCGGTCTTGAGCAGGCAGGGCTCCAGCGAGGCCAGGAAGGCGACCTTGGAGACCCGGGCGGTGCCGTAGGCGGACACGTAGCGGGCGACCTCTCCGGTGCCCATGGAGAAGCCGACCAGGACGGCGTCGCGCAGGTCGAGGGTCTCCAGCACGGTGTTCAGATCGGCCGCGAAGGTGTCGTAGTCGTATCCGGTCGTCGGCTGGCTGGACCGGCCGAAACCGCGGCGGTCGTAGGTGATCACGCGGTAGCCCGCGTCCAGCAGCACGGCGCTCTGCCGCTCCCAGGAGTGGCCGTCGAGCGGGAAGCCGTGGATGAGGACGACCGGCTGGCCGGCGCCGTGGTCCTCGTAGTACAGGTCGATGGTGGTGGAGTTCTCCTGGCCCACGGTGATGTATGGCACGGGTTACGTTCCTTCGTCCGGAGTGGCTGGCGCGCGCAGGACCACGCTTCGTCTCGGCATGCGCGGCGCGGGATGTCCGCACGCTAGGGCGGGCGTCGCGCCGTCTGTTGTCCTCGGGCGCACCGCTTGTTGCCTGGCAGTGCCAGGACACCGCCCTGCCGAGGCGCCCGAAGTCCACGCCTCCTCGCGGGCGCGGACGGACCACAGGTGATGCACCGGCAGACAAGACACCTTCCCGGCCGCTCCTAATGTGCTGTGCACACCCGCGGTCCGTCCCGGTGAGGCACCTCGGTCGAGGCGGTGGTTCCTCACTCGGCCGATCGCCACGACATCCACAGGGAGCTGCCCCGTGCCCCGTTCCGACCGCGCGACCGTCGTCCTGGTCCACGGCGCCTTCGCCGATGCCTCCGGCTTCGCCCGTGTCATCCCGGGCCTGATCGCCCGCGGCCTGGACGTGGTGGCCCCGGCGGTGCCCAACCGCAGCCTGCTGTGCGACTCCGCCTACGTGGCCTCGGTCGTCCGTCAGACACCCGGGCCGGTCGTCCTGGTCGGGCACTCCTACGGCGGTGCCGTCATCACCGTCGCCGGGGTGGAGGACAACGTCAGAGCGCTGGTCTACCTGGCCGGTTACGCCCTGGAGGAGAACGAGAGCCTGGGCGAGCTGCAGGGCGGCTTCCCGGACTCCGACCTCGCCTCCGCCCTCGTGTACACGCCGTTCCCGGCCGACGGTTCGGCCGCCCCAGGCACCGATGTGTCGGTCGAGATCGACAAGTTCGCCTCTGTCTTCGCCGCCGACATCGACCCCGGCCTCGCCTCCGTGCTCGCCGTCTCCCAGCGGCCGCTGGCCGCGCAGGCCTTCAGCGAGAAGGCGCCGAGCGCGGCCTGGAAGACCAAGCCCTCCTGGGGTCTGGTCGCCACAGCCGACCACACCCTCGACCCGGAGGTGCAGCGGTACGGTTACCACCGCGCCGGCATGACCACCGTGGAGGTCGACTCCTCGCACCTGGTGATGCTCGCCCACCCCGAGCGCGTCGTCGAGCTGATCGAGGAGGCGGTGCGGGCCACCGCCCCCTGATCCGGAGCGGGCCCGCGGCCGACCGCCACGGGGCCCGGACCGCAGGCCCGCGGTCGCTCTTCCGAGCCGCCCGGGAACCCCGAAGCGCCCCGCACGCGCGCCCGTCCCCGTCGGTCCGGGCATGTGCCGCCCGCACCGCCCTGAAGGAACTCGATGAACTCACCGATCCCGCCGCAGGTCGACGTGCTGTCCGCACGGGACGTGCCCCTGGGCGGCCCACGAGCCATGACCGTACGGCGCACGCTGCCGCAGCGCGCCCGGACACTGATCGGCGCCTGGTGCTTCGTCGACCACTACGGCCCGGACGACGTCGCCGACACGGGCGGCCTGGGCGTCCCGCCCCATCCAGCCGGCTCACGGTCTGCAGACCGGTGTGGCTGATGCCGTACCCGCCCGTCATCGGCCGCAGCCACGACTGTGTGGCGAAGTTCCTCGAGAGGCACGACGAGTTCGCCGACATCGCCGACCCCGTGACGCCCGAAGTCCTGCGCTGGCTGGAGACCGTGCCGGAGCGGCGTTCGCCCGGCCGGGCGAACGTCGCGGCGTTCATCTCCGGTCGCGATAACCGATATCCCGAACCATCGCAGCGAGGGAGGAAGAAGCAAGGGGCGGGTCACGCTGAGGCCTGTGTGACGGCATCGAGGAAGCTGCCGGCCATTCCACAGCACTCCCGCCCGCGCCGGTCCCACCGGCCCGCTCCTTCAAGAAGGCGCACATGTCCGCATCGTCCGAGCTCAGGACCCCGCACCGGCCCGCGACCGCACCGGCCCCGCACGGCGTGCCGGGGTGGCTGGTCGCGCTCCTGGCCGTCGCCTCCGGCATGACGGTCGCCAATCTCTACTACGCCCAGCCCCTGCTGTCCTCGCTGAGCGGTGTCTTCCACACCAGCACGGGCACCGCCGGCACACTGATCACGCTCACCCAGGTCGGCTACGTGATCGGCATGCTCTTCCTGGTCCCGCTCGGCGACCGGCTGGAGAAGCGCAGCCTGGTCACCGTCCTGCTGACGGTCACGACGCTCGCCCTCGTGGCGGCTGGGCTCGCCACCAGCTTTCCCATGCTGCTGATCGCCTCGCTGGTCAGCGGTGCCACCTCGGTCGTCGCCCAGATCCTCGTGCCGTTCGCCGCCGGCCTCGCTCCCGACCACGCCCGCGGCCGCGTCGTCGGCCGGGTGATGAGCGGGCTGCTCACCGGAATCCTGCTCTCCCGCACGCTGAGCAGCGTGGTGTCCGACCTCGCCGGCTGGCGCGTCGTCTTCCTCGGCTCCGCCGCCCTGATGGCCGTGCTCGCGCTGGCCCTGCGGCTGGCCCTGCCGCGGCACGCGCCGACCACGGCCCTCCCGTACCACCACGTACTGCGCTCCACCGTCCGGCTGGTGCGCACGCACCCGGCACTGACGCGGCGCGGTCTCTACCAGGCGGCGATGTTCGGCGCCTTCAGTGCCTTCTGGACCACGGTCTCCTTCGTGCTGACCGGCCCCCGCTTCCACTACTCCCCGATCGGGGTCGGCGCGTTCGCCCTCGTCGGCGCGGCCGGCGCGGCCGTGGCCCCGTTCGCCGGCCACTGGGCCGACCGTGGGCTCGTCCGCCCCATGACCGGCGCCGCCTTCCTGGCGGCCGCGCTGGCCTTCGCGCTCGCCGGGTTCGGCGGGCACAGCGTCGTACTGATCGCCCTGGCCGCGATCGTCATCGACATGGCCGTGCAGACCACCCTGATCCTCGGCCAGCACACCGTCTACCAGCTCGACCCCGCCGCGCGAGCCCGCCTCAACAGCGCCTTCATCGCCATGTTCTTCGTCGGTGGCGCGGTCGGCTCCCAGCTCGGCTCCGCCGTCTACCACGCCGGCGGCTGGACCGCCCTGACCGTCCTCGGCACCGCCCTCCCCCTGATCGCGCTCCTCTACTGGACCACCGAGCGCCGACCGCGCACGGCGGCCGAGCCGGACACCGCGAACCTGTGACACCGGCCGGCAGCCGGGAAGCCACGGCAAGGGTTCCGTCACGGTGGGCCGGAACAGGGGTCCACGATCCAAGGTCAAGATCATTGCTACTCCGGCGGCCGGATATGCTGCCGCCTGGTGCGGTCACTCGTCGGCATCGGGCGGCGTCCGGCAGACGAGTGCGGGCCGGAAGGGGCGTAATCAATGGGGTCGGGCGAATCGCTGACCCGTAGCGGTCTGCGCGGCCGAGAGGCCGAACTGGAAAAGGTGCGGACACTGATCGCCTCGGTGGCCCGCACCGGAAGCGGCGGGCTCGCCCTCATCCAGGGGGAGCCGGGCATCGGCAAGACCACGCTCCTCGCGGAAGCCGTCACCAGGGCCGGGGCAGCGGGGTTCTCGACCGGCCTGGGCAAGGCCGACGAGCTGCACCGCATCGTGCCGCTGTCGTCTTTGGCGGCCTGCGTCCTGCACGGCGATCAGCCGCTGCTGTCCGGCGACGCCTTCGCCGATCTCGCCCGCAACCAGGATCAGCGGATCTGGCTGGTGGAGCGCCTCGCGGAGGCGATCGAGGACAGGGCGCGCAGTACTCCGGTGCTGATCGCCCTGGACGACGTGCAGTGGGCCGACCAGCTGAGCCTGTTCGCCCTGAAGCAGCTTCCGGCACGCCTGCGGACCTCGCCGGTTGTGTGGATACTGGCCGGCCGCCCGGATCCCGCCGGGCCGGCGGAGGAGATCGTCACGGCCGCCGCCGACGCGCTTCCGACGGTCACGGTGCCCTTGGGACCGCTGTCCGGCGCGGCCATCAGCCAGCTCGCCGACGACGTGCTCGGGGCGGCCGTCGACGAGCGGGTGCGGGACCTGCTCGAGGGGGCGGGCGGGAACCCGTTCCTCGCGGTCGAGATGCTCACGGGACTGGACAGCACCGACCTCGCGGGCGACTCGGTGCCGTCGACGCTCGTGGTGGGAGTGCGCGGCAGACTCAGATCCCTGCAACCCGGCACCCTGCGCTTCCTCCAGATGGGAGCCGTGCTGGGGCGCGCTTTCGGCTTCCCCGACGCCGCCGCGCTGTGCGGCCGGACGCCCGCCGCGTTGCTCCCGGCGCTCGACGAGGCGATGCGCGCCGGGCTTCTGGACGACGACGGCGACCATCTGGTCTTCCGTCATGATCTGCTGCGCCAGGCGGTCTACGTGGGTATCCCGCCGTCCGCCCGGAAGGTGCTGCACCGGGAGGCCGCCGGTCACCTCGTTGCCGCGGGCCTCCGGCCGATCGAGGCGGTGCCGCACATCCTCAGGGGCGCCCTGCCCGGGGACGAGGAGGCCGTGGCGCTGCTGCGGCGGGCCGCCGAGGACGTGCTGCCGGTCACGCCGTGCCTCGCGGCCGACCTCATGACGCGCGCCCTGGAGCTGGTGCCGCCCGGACGGCCGCTGATGTTCGACGTGGGTGAGCAGGCGATCCTCGTCCTGACGCGGGCCGGCCGGAGCCGGGAGGCCCTGGCGACGGGCGACCGGCTGCTGGCCTGCCGGCCGCCGCTGGAGGCGCTCAGCCGGCTGCAGGCCGCCCTCGGCGGGGCGCTGTGGCAGATGGACCTCGCCGAGGAACTGCGCCGCCGCACCGAATCCGCCCTCGCCGTCGCGGGCGCCGCCCCGGAGGCCGGGGCGAGACTGGCCGCGCTGCGGGCGCTGGCCCTGTCCCGCGGGCCTGATCTCGTCGCGGCGCGTGAGGCCGGCGAGGCCGCGTTGCGTGCCGCCGTCGCGATCGGCGACCGGGAGGCGCACGTCCTGGCTCTCTCCGGGCTCGGCGAGATCGCGCAGAACGCGGGTGAGAACGCGCTCGCGCTGGAGCGCTTCGCCGCGCTCACCACCATCGACGCCGCTTTCCTGCCCGAAGAGATCGTCGCGCACCTGCACACGGACGACTTCGCGTCCGGCGAGCGACTGCTCCTGCGGGCGGCGGAGAGCGCCGGGGCCACGCGTCAGGCGATGCTGCTGTGGGCGCAGGGCCAGCACGATCTGGGGCTCGGCCGGCTCGACGACGCCGACGCCGGCTTCGCGACCATGGAGCGCCTGGAGGACGACGTACAGGTACCCGTGCAGCAGGTGAGCGGCCGCGTGATCCGCTCCCGGATCGCCCTGCTGCGCGGCGACCGGGAGGCGGCGCGGGAACACCTGGTCGCGGCGCGGGACAGACTCGCGGTCAAACCGAACCCGGGCAACACGGCCGCGGTGCGTTTCCTGGAAGCGGTCCACGCCGAGGCGGACGGGGACGTCGAGCGTGCCGTCGCCGGGATCCGGCAGGTGCAGGCGGAAGGTTCCTTCATGCGGTGGCGGCTGTTGCGCGACTGGGTCGACGCCGCGATACGCATCGCCCTGCGCGGCGCGGACCACGAACTCGCCGGGGACCTGGCCGCACAGGCCGGGGACCACGCCCGGCGCAACCCTTCGGTGCCGACCGCCACGGGTATCGCGGCGCAGGCCCTCGGACTCGTGCGGGACGATCTCGCCCTGCTGGAACGCTCCGTGAGCCTGCTCGAGGCGAGCCCCCGCCCGCTGGTACGGGCCGCCGCCTGCGCCGACCTCGGACGGGCGCTCCTCGCGGCGGGCCGGAAACGCCGGGCGGCCGCCGCCCTGACGCACGCCCAGGACATGTTCGCCAGGTCGGGCGCCCACGCGGCAGCGGCCGGCCTGCAGCACGATCTGGACGGTGCGGGGGCCGGCAGCCGCAGGGCAGCGGCCGTGCAGCGCCCCGTTCAGGGCTGGGGCGCCCTCACCGCCTCGGAGCAGAAGGTCGCGCGCCTCATCGCCCAGGGTCACACCAACCGGTCGGCCGCCGACCTGCTCGTCGTCTCCCCGCACACCGTCAACACTCACCTGACCTCCGTCTTCCGGAAGCTGGCGGTCAACTCCCGGGTGCAGCTGGCGAATGTGGTCATGGCCCTGCCCGACGGCTGAGTGGATCATTGGTACGTTCACGCGATGTCCCGCCGGCCCCGCCCGCGCTTGGCTGGGGGATCGCCACACTCGGTCGGAGGTCACCGGCATGCACCAGCTCACCCCCGCGGCACCGCCGACTGTCGTGCTGGTGCACGGGGCGTTCACCGACGCCTCGTGCTGGGCGGGGGTCGTCCGGCTCCTGCACTCCGCCGGAATCACCGTGCGGGCCCTGGCGAACCCGCTGCGCGGGCTGGAGCAGGACGCCGCGTACATCAGGAGCGCGGTGCGCGAGATCGCCGCGCCCGTCGTACTGGTCGGTCACGACTACGGTGGCGCCGTCATCACCCACGCCGCCACCGACGCCGACAACGTCGTGGCGTTGTGCTACGTCGCGGCGTTCGGCCTCGACGCGGGTGAGTGCGTCCTGGACATCACGAACCGCTTCGCCCCCGTGCCGTCGGCCGAGGCGACCCGGATCGCCGCCCTCCCCGTCCGGATCCCCGGCAGTGGGGAGAGCGAGCTCTACATCCGCAGGGAGCGGTTCTCCCAGGTGTACGCCGCCGACCTGCCGTCCGGCGTCGAGGAGGTGCTGTCCGTGGTCCAGCGCCCGATCGCCTGCGGCGCGCTGACCGGCAGATCGGGCCCGCCGGCCTGGGCCTCCAAGCCGTCCTGGTACGCCATCGCGACCGCCGACCGGATGCTCAACCCCACCGCGCAGCGCTTCATGGCGCAGCGCATGGCGGCCACCGAACACCTGCTGGACGGCTCGCACGCCGTGGTGCTGTCGCAGCCCGATGCCGTGGTGGCGATGATCCGGGAGGCGGTCGAGGAGGTCGACGGCCTCGACCCGATAGCATTCGCCCGAACGGACGACACCGGCGTGGGCTGATGACGCCTGCCGGACCCGGGACGCCCTCCCGACAACCGACTCCGGCCGCGGACGCCGCTGGTCACTCGCCGCTCGTCACCTGCCGCTCGTCACTCGTCACTCGGTAAAGGCAGGCCCATGATCTCACCCGCCAGAACGCCGGCGCGGCGGATCGCCGCCCTGACCGGAGCCATCGCCCTGTTGCTGGCCGCCACCGGCTGCGGCGGTGGAACGGCCGCCGGATCCGCGACCGGCGAGGTCACCTCCATCACCGCGCTCGACTACTACACCGACGCACGCGAACACGCCCAATGGGGCGAGCTGCTCACCCGCTGCGGCAGGACCGCCGGTGTGAGGGTCGAGCAGACCGGCGTTCCGGGGGCGTCGCTCGTCCCCCAGGTCCTGCGGCAGGCGTCGTCACGCACCCACGGCAAGTAGGAGGCGTCCCGTCTCCGGCCCGCACCCCTGATCTCACGGATTCACGCGATGTGCCGCCCCGGGGCCCGCTGGCACGGTGTTCCCCAGGACGCGGCGGTTGGAGGACGGAGATCATGACGGCGGATGTCCAGGAGAGAAGCGCCCCCGGCAGCTTCCACACCACCGATTCGCTGCCCGTCGGCCGCAGACGGGCGTACTGGCGCGAGGCTCTGTCCCGGACCTTCGGCGCCGTGGACATGACCGTCCCCGACGAGGTGTACTCCGGCACGATCCGTACCGCGCCGATCGGCCGGCTCCTGGCCGTCACCGTGGACGGCGGCGACTGCCTGTCCGCGCTGCGCACGCACCGGCTCGTCAGGCAGGGCGGCGGCGACGAGTACGTGGTCGTCAAACTGCTGGAAAGAGGAGTCGCCCGGCTGGAGCAGGACGGCCGTGAAGTGCTCCTCGGGCCGGGAGACGTCTTCGTCTACGACATGGCCCGCCCCGTCCTGCTGAATCTGCCCCAGTCCTTCCGGACGAAGTCCCTCGTCCTGCCGAGAGACGTCCTGGGCCTGAGCGAGTCCGAGATGGCTCGTGTCACGGCCTCCCCGCTCGGCCCCGGCACGCCCCTCGGAGCTCTGCTCTCGCCCTTCCTGGCCGGCCTCGTCGACGGCGCCGGAACCTACCCGCCGCGCACCAGCGAACTGATGGCCCGTCACGTCGTCGACCTGCTCGGCGTGCTGGCCGACGAGGTCCTCGGCCGGCCGGACGCGGACACACCCGGCGGGAACCGGGCGCTGCTGCTGCGGATCCAGGAGTTCATCGACCGTCATCTCGCGGACCCCGATCTCACCCCGCAGGCCATCGCCCGGGCCCACCACATCTCGCTGCGCTACCTGCACAAGCTGTTCGAGGGCGAGGACGTCACCGTCGGCCGGTGGATCCAGCGGCGCCGCCTGGAGGAGTGCCGCCGCGAACTGGCACGGCAGGCGGGCGGCTCCACGATCGCCGCGGTGGCGCACCGATGGGGTTTCACCAGCGCCGCGCACTTCAGCCGGGTGTTCCGGGCCGCCTACGGGATGGCTCCCCGCGAATGGCGCGACGCCCAGGCCGCGACGCCGTGCCCCGCCCCGCCCCCGCCCACGGGGCTCGTCGACGCGTGAACCGCTCCGCTCCGCCCCGGCATCCGGCTCGCGTCCGGCGATGTCCCGGGGCGGGAGCCCTGGCTAAGGACGGTGGCCCCGGCTCAGGACGGTGGCCGTGTCCAGGCCGGGTCGGCGGACGAGAGGCGGTGGGTGGTCACCGAGGTGACCCCCAGGAGCAGCAGGGCCAGGCTCAGGGTGAGCACGAGGTGGCCGTACAGCACCAGTTCGGCTCCGACGAAGGCGCCGAGGAGCATCGCCAGCACGGACAGGATCCGGCGGCCGGGCCGTGGCGCCGCGCCGCCGGCCGGAGTGGAGTCCGCGGCCAGCCCCGTCAGGGTCAGGGTCAGCACGGTCGTGGTGAGGTCCGGCACGCCGAGGCGCCGGGCGGCCGCGTTCTGCAGGCCCATGCCGAGCCCGAGGAACACGATCAGCGTGTACTGCACCCCCGTGGTGACGCGGCCGTCGGTGACCGCGGCGGCGACCACGGTGACGGCGACCAGCACCGTCTGCACGGCGGTCGCCGTCTTCAGCAGGTTTCCGCGGTGGGTGGCGAAACGGGTGCCGAGCCTGCCTCCGGCGAGCGCGCCGACGAGGAACGCCGCCAGCGCGACGACGGAGGCGAGCGCGGACAGGTTCGCGGCTCCCACCAGGGCGAACCCCAGGAACACCACGTTGCCGGTCATGTTGGCGACGAAGACGTGCCCGAGCGCCAGATAGCTCACCGCGTCGACCAGGCCGGTGACCACCGTCAGCGTCAGCATCAGGGGAGGCAGCGGGCCGTGGCGGTCCTGTCCGGGCGGTGCGAGCGTGCGTACCGCGTCATTCAGCAGCCTGCGCATACGGCTTCCCTTTCGTTGCGGCGGACGGGCGGTGCAGCACCAGGCGGGTGAGCAGTCCGCTCACCGGGCCGGCCACGACCGCGGCGAGGACGGCCCACAGCGGCCAGGGCGTGACGCCCAGTGCCTGGTCGAGCGACCACCGGCCGGGCCCGGTGAGGGCCGGCGCCGCGGAGACGACGAGGACCATCGGATGTTCGCGCCGGCAGCGGCGGGCGGGAAACAGTGTGACGCATGCGCGTCACCGCGCTCGATGCCGAGCGCTCGAAGGTGAACCGATCCGCATTTCCGGGTGGGCTCTCCGCGCAGTGCACAGGCCCGCACCCGGCGCCCCTCGACTGCTGCGCCGCCAGGCTATTGCGCGCCGGAGCGCGCGTGTTTCCCGGCAGTGCACTGGATGCGTTCCGACAGTGCACTGCCGCTCGGTGCACTGCGGGGTCAGATCCGGTGCGCCCATGGACAATCGCGGGCGCCGGCGCCGCCTAGCGTGGTGACCGGCGACTCCGCGGGATTCCGTGCCTGCCCCGGAGCCGCGTCGTCCCGCCGGGAATTCCGGCGCACCCCATGAACCCGGGAGAACCACATGTCCGACTCCGAAGCCGTCGTACCGGTCCGGCCGGTCCTGGAGCCGGCCGCGGCCGCGTTCGCCGAGGCGACGGCCAACCCGCCCTACCTCTTCGACCTGCCCCCGGCGGAGGGGCGCAAGGCGGTCGACGAGGTGCAGTCCGGCGAGATCGAGAAGCCGCGGATCGACGAGGAGTGGATCACGGTCCCGGGCGGTCCGACGGGCAGCGTCCGGGCCCGCATCGTCAAGCCCGCGGGCGTCGAGGGGACGCTGCCGGTGATCCTGTACATCCACGGCGCGGGCTGGGTGTTCGGCAACGCCCACACGCACGACCGCCTGGTGCGCGAACTCGCCGTCGGAGCGGGCGCCGCCGTGGTGTTCCCCGAGTACGACCTGTCCCCCGAGGCCCGCTACCCGGTCGCCATCGAGCAGAACTACACGGTCGCGAAGTGGGTCGTCGAGGAGGGCGCCGCCAAGGGGCTGGACGCCTCCCGGCTGGCCGTGGCGGGCGACTCCGTCGGCGGCAACATGACGGCCGCGCTCACCCTGATGGCCAAGGAGCGCGGCGACGTCCCGCTGGTGCAGCAGGTGCTGTTCTACCCGGTGACCGACGCGAACTTCGACACCGGCTCGTACCACCAGTTCGCCACCGGCTACTTCCTGCGCCGCGACGGCATGCAGTGGTTCTGGGACCAGTACACGACCGACGAGGCCGAGCGCGCCCAGATCACCGCGTCCCCGCTGCGCGCCACCACCGAGCAGCTCACCGGCCTGCCCCCGGCCCTGGTCATCACCGGCGAGGCCGACGTGCTCCGCGACGAGGGCGAGGCCTACGCCAACAAGCTGCGCGAGGCCGGCGTCCCGGTCACCGCGGTCCGCTTCCAGGGGATCATCCACGACTTCGTGATGCTCAACGCGCTGCGCGAGACCCACGCCGCCGAGGCCGCCATCACGCTGGCGACCGGCGTCCTGCGCGGCGCGCTGCACGCGGGCTGACACACCGGGCCGCACGGGCGGACCTCCCCTACGGCGTCCGTCCGCGCGGCCCCCGTCGTCGGGGCCCGGGGCCGGACACCGGGCCCCGGGCCCGTCACCGGGCGCGGCCCCGTCACCGGGCGCGGCGCGGACACCGCCGCGGCCCGGTCTCACCGGCGCGGGACCGTGACGATCGCGACCAGGCCGGCCAGGAGCGCACCGGCGAGCAGCGCCGGTGCCGGGGACCAGGCGGCCGCCAGGACGCCCACTGCGGCGACGGGAAACACGATCCGCTCCCCCAGGCTCCTTTGATGCGGCCGCAGGTGCACGCCCCAGACCGTGATCAGGAAGACGGCCGCCGGAACGGTGACCGCGGCGCCGGCCGCGATCGGCGAGGCCCCGCCGTGACGCGTGACGTGGTCGGCGTACGCGGCCAGCCCGGCGCCCTCGGCGGCCGCCGAGGCGAAGATCAGGTAGTGGCCGTAGGCCCAGGGGAATCTCCGGTGTCGGACCTGGTACGTCGTGGCGAGCAGCGTGTGCGCGGGACGGGCGAAGTACAGCCACCACATGGCGAAGGCCATGAGCAGGCCGCCGGCCGCAAGCGCGTACAGCGAACCGGTGCCGTGGTGCCGGTCGAAGGCGCCGCGGACGGCGACGGTGGCGGCCGAGACGGACTCACCGAGGACGATGAGGGTGAACAGCTCGTAGCGCTCGGCGATGTGGCGCGGATGCCACGGCGTCATCCCGGCGGTCTGCGCCCACACGGGAACGGACAGTTCGGCGAGGACCATCACCACGATGCCCGGCAGCCGCACCGGCACCGGGACGAAGAGCAACGCCACCCAGCCGAGCTGACACGCCGTCACCCCGGCCGCGAAGCGCAGCGCGGTCCTGCGCCGGGCGGGGTCGGACAGCGCGGCGCGCAGCCAGAGCGTGGCCAGCGCCGTGCGCAGCACGACGTACCCGAGCGTGATGACGTACAGATCCCCGTCCTCGAACGCACGGCGCACCCCGGCGGCGAGCACCAGCGAGCCGGTGATCTGCACCAGGACCGTCAGCCGGTACGCGACGTCGCCGGGGTCGTAGGCGGAGGCGAACCAGGTGAAGTTCATCCACGCCCACCAGATGGCGAAGAAGACCAGCGCGAAGCGCAGCACACCGCCGGCGTGGTGCCCCTCCGTCAGCGCTTCGTGCAGACTCGCGGACGCCTGCGCCACCGCGACGACGAAGCACAGGTCGAAGAAGAGTTCCAGCGAGGTGGCGGCTCGGTGCGGCTCGCCCGGATTGCGGCCCACCATGGCGCGCCACCGCCCGGCACTCGGGGCCGCCTGCGGGGCCGGGACGCCGCTCAGCGGAGGGCTCCCAGGGCCGTCTCGACGGTCCGGTGGAAGGTGGGATACGTGTAGATCATGTGCTGAAGCCGGTCGACGGGCACCTCGGCGTGGACGGCCACGTTCAGCCCGTACAGCACCTCCCCGCCCACCGGCCCCGCCGAGGTCGCACCGACCAGCACACCCCGGTCGGCGTCCTCGACGAGCTTGATGAACCCCTCGTTGCCCGGCCCGTGGATCCAGCCGCGCGCGGAGGAGGCGACGGTCACCACACCGGTGCGCACGCGCAGCCCGCGCTCCCGGGCCTGTCGCTCCGTCAGGCCCACGGCCCCGATCTCCGGATCGGTGAACGTGACGCGGGGCAGCGCACGGTAGTCGGCGTCGGGTCCGGGCTGCCCCAGGATGTCCCGGACGGCGATCTGCGCCTGGTACATCGACACGTGGGTGAAGGCGCCCCGGCCGGTGATGTCGCCGACCGCCCACAGCCCCTCCGCGGCCCGCATCCGCCCGTCCGTGGGAACGGCTCCCGCGGCCGGGTCGAGCCCCACCGTGTCGACCGCCAGCGGGCTCAGGTCGGCCCGCCGTCCGGTGGCGACCAGAAGCCGTTCGGCACGCAGCGGCCGGTCGTCGCCCTCGAGGCGCACGGTGAACCCGGAGCCGTCATGGGCGACCTGCCGGGCCCGCGCGCCGGTGAGAACGGTGACGCCGTCCGCGCGCAGCGCGTCCGCGGCCAGCTCCCCCGCCTCGGGCTCCTCCTGCGACAGCAGCCGGTCCTGCCCCTCGACCACCGTGACCGCGCACTTGAAGCGGGCGAAGACCTGCGCGAGTTCGACACCGATGGCGCCCCCGCCGAGAACCAGCATCGACGCGGGCAGTTCCTCGGCCGCCATGGCGTCCCGGTTGGTCCAGTACGGCGTTCCCTCCAGCCCCGGCACCGGTGGGATCCGGGGCCGGGTACCGGTGGCCAGCACGACACCGCGCCGGGCCTCGAAGGTGCGGTCGCCGACCGTCACACGGCGCGGCCCGGCGAGGCGGCCGGCGCCCCGGACGAGCCGACCGCCCTTCGCCGTGAAGCGGTCCGCGGCGACCTTGTCGTTCCAGTCGTCGGTGGCCTCGTCGCGGATCCGTCCGGCGACCCGGGTCCAGTCCGGAGTCACGGCCGCCGCACCGGCGAGGGCGGGAACCCGGCCCGCCTCGGCGAGCAGGTTCCCGGCCCGGATCATCATCTTGCTGGGCACGCACGCCCAGTACGGGCACTCGCCGCCGACGAGGTCCGCCTCGACCCCCACCACGTCCAGTCCCGCTTCGGCCAGCGTGCCGGCGACGTGCTCGCCGCCCGGCCCCAGCCCGACGACCACCACGTCCGCCTGCTCGTTCGCGCTCATGCCTCTCCTCGTTCCGCCGGCTCTCCACGCACGGACTTCCCGGCCGACGCTAGAACGGCCGGGACGACGGTCCAAGTCCGCCGGCGCACGGATGCTTGCCCGAGAGCGAACGCCGGGCAAGCCGGGATCGCCGGGCACGCCGGGACCGCCGGGACCGCCGGGAACATGGACCGGTCACGGCCGGGCGCGACGGGCACCGTGCGCTGGCGGGCACCACCGCATGCACTGCCGGTCAACACACCCCCCGACCGGGCGCCTACCGTCACCCGGGTAACAGCACGGCACCGCAGGAGGCGGACCATGACCACCAACTCTCCATCCGCGCACGGCAGTCAGCCCTGGCTGCACCAGAAGGGCGAGGTGATCCAGGAGTTCGGGACCGTCAAGCAGTTCCCGGTCGCCCTGTCCTACGAGGCGCGGATGTACTCCTGTCAGCGCATGAACAAGGTCCTCGCGGACACGCAGATCCTCTACGGCCTCTACAAGAAGCACCACTGGCTGATGCGCGGCGCGACCTTCTACCAGCTGCACCTGGTCCTGGACAAGCACGCGGGCGAACAGCTGGAGATCATCGACACCCTCGCCGAACGCGTCCAGTCGCTGGGCGGTGTGGCGGTGGGAGATCCCCGGCACGTCGCTGAGATCACGTCGATCCCGCGTCCCCCGGACGGGGTGGAGGAGGTGCCGGCCATGCTGTCCCGGCTCCTCGAGGCCCACGAGACCATCCTCGTCGACGCCCACGACGCCGCCGCCCGGACCGCCGAGTACGGTGACGACGGCACCATCGACCTGCTGGTCTCCCAGGTGATCCGGACCGGCGAACGGCAGGCGTGGTTCCTGGCCGAGCATCTGGTCGACACACCGCTGGTCCGCGCCTGAGGAACGGCCGCGGACCGGGTCCGCCCGTGCGCGGGCTTTCCTCGTACGATGCAGCGAAGATCGACGCCGGTCGCCCTAGCGCCGGACGGAACGCTGCTGGACCGGGAGCGGATGATGGATCTGCGGCAGATGGAGGTCGTCGTCGCGGTGGCGGACACCGGAGGGTTCACGGCGGCATCACGCCGGCTGCACGTGGTCCAGTCCGCCGTGTCCAGCACGGTCCGCGCCCTCGAACGCGAACTGGGCACCCCCTTGTTCGACCGCACCACGCACCGTGTCGCCCTCACCCCGGCGGGTGAGGCGTTCGTCCCCGCCGCCCGTGCGACGCTCCGGGCCGCCGAACTGGCCCGGGAGGCCGTGGACGCCGTACGGGGGCAGCTGTGCGGGCGGGTGACGGTCGGCACGATGCAGGGGGTGTGGGCGGGGCTCCACCACGCCCTGGCCGCGCTGCGTGCGGAGCATCCCGGCGTGGTCGTGCGGCTGCGGCAGGCGGCCGTCGCCGACATCCGGCAGGCGCTGCGTGAGGGCACCGTGGATCTGGCGGTGGTGGCGCTGGACCGCCAGCAGCAGCGGGGGCTCGCGACCCGGCTGCTGTCCCGCGAGGACATGGTGCTGCTGGCGGCGCCCCGGCGGGTGCTCGCCGGGGCGGCACCGAACGGCGAGGTCCGGCTCGCCGACGTCGCGCGGTTGCCGCTGGTGGACTTCACCCCCGGCTGGGCCATCCGCTACGCGGTCGACCGGGCCTTCCGGGCCGCGGGCGTCGACCGCGGCACCACGTTCGAGGTGAACGACATCGGCGCGGCGGCCGAGCTGGTCCGCAACGACCTGGGCGTCTGCATCATGCCCAAGTCGATCGCGGACCGCTTCCCCGATCTGCCCCAGTACCGGTTCGACCGGCACGCACCGAACTGGAGCATCATGGTGGTACGCCCTCCAGGCGAAGCCCCACCGGCGGTCGCCGCGCTGCTGCGCCACATCACCTGACGTGACCCGGGCCTTCCGTTCCGGCTACGTCATGCCGCCCGCCGAATACCCTGCCCGCGCCCGCCAGGTCGCCGAACTCCCTTCCGCGCGGGCGACGTTGCGGTCGCCGCCCGGATGAGATCCGCGGAGAAGTACGGCATGATCGGCGGCTGAACCACCCGCCCTTGACGACACCAGCCCCGAAGACGGGAAACACGACGACCGTGGCCGACTCACGACACCGCATCCGCCTCACGGCCTGGCCCGCGCTGGCACTGCTCGCCGCGACGACGGCCGCCGGCTGCCAGTCGCCACCAGCCACAGGTGAGAAACCGACGGCACCGGCCACGGCCGGCACAGCCTCCGAGGTGAGCCGCGAAGGCTGCCCGGCCACACGCCCCTCCGGCCGGCACGTCGGCCTGACCGCCCCGCCCGAGGGTGTCTCCTGGGAGATGTTCAACGGTGTCGCCGTACCTGTCTCTTCCGTCCTGGGCCCGATGAGGACCACCGGAGACATCGCGCGCTGCTACGCGCACAGCCCTGCCGGTGCGCTCCTCGCCGCGTTGCAGATAGGCGTCCGCATCCCGTTGGCGACCCGGTGGAAGGCCGTGGTCGAAGAGCAGGCTTACGGCGACGGCCTCGACGGCTACGTCCGCGCACGCACCGAGCGCGATGCGGAGAGAGACAGGCTGTCCTCGTCCGAGCCGGGAGAGCTGCTGCAGCCGGCCGGGTTCCGCTTCGAGAGCTACTCGGATCGACGGGCCGTCGTCTCCCTGGCCTACCGGCAACCCGGCGGCACCCTCATCCAGGCCGCCACCGAAACGGTGCAGTGGCACGGCGGATCCGACGGAGACTGGCGGTACGAGCTTTCCAGGTCCCCAGGCCTCTACCGGAGACTCGGAAACCTCAAGGGCTACACCCTCTGGGAAGCGCGACGATGACTCGCCTTCGCCCGGCGGTATCCCTGCCGCAGGCCGGCCGCGTCGGCAGCGAGGTTCACGCGCGGGGGTGTCAGCCGTCGGGCAGGACGAGCCTGCCCGTGCTGCCCGACGGCTGACGCCCCGGTGAGCCCGCTGGGGCAGTTCAGACGGTCGGCTGAGGTGCCGAGTGCCGGGCCATGAGGTGTTCGATCAGGGCGAGCAGGACCTCCCGGCCGTCGGCCGGTTCGCGGGCGTCACACATCACGAGAGGGACCTGCGGGTCCAGGTCCAGGGCGGTGCGGACCTCCTGGGGCGTGCGGTCGCGGACGTTGTGGAAGCAGTTGACCGCGACGACGAACGGGATGCCGCGGCTCTCGAAGAAGTCGATGGAGGCGAAACTGACCTCCAGGCGGCGGGTGTCGGCCAGTACCACCGCTCCCAGGGCGCCGTGCACCAGGTCGTTCCACATGAACCAGAAGCGTTCCTGGCCGGGGGTGCCGAAGAGGTAGAGCACCAGTTCGTCGCTGATGGTGATGCGTCCGAAGTCCAGCGCGACGGTGGTGGTGGTCTTGGCGCCGACGCCGGCCAGGTCGTCCACTCCGACGCTGGCGCGGGTCAGGTACTCCTCCGTGTGGAGGGGGGCGACCTCGCTGACCGCGCCGACCATGGTGGTCTTGCCGACGCCGAAGCCGCCGGCGACCAGGATCTTCACGGCCTGGGCCGTCTGTGCCGGATCAGAGCCCGCGGAGCCCATTTCTCACCGCCTCAAGGATGGTCATGTCGGGGAGGTTGCCGTTCTGCGCGAAGGCCAGGGGCGGCCGGGCCCGTACTCGCCCGGCGTCGATCAGGTCACCGATGAGGATCTTGGTCACCGAGACCGGCAGGTCCAGTTCGGCGGCGATCTCGGCCACCGCGACCGGCCCGCGCGCGCACAGCCGCAGGACGGTGCGGTGTTCCGGCTGCAGTGCCTGCCGGTCGGCCGCGGTGTCCGCGCCGGTGACGGGCTGTGCCGTGATCAGGGTGATCAGGGTCAGGTCGTCACGGCCGGCGGTGGTACGGCCGCCGGTAATGGTGTAAGGGCGGACCAGCGGTTGGTCGGCGTCGTCGTCGAGCTCCTCCGTCCAATGCCTCATGCGCCGGCCCCGGGACCGGCGGGCGGGGTCGGGGCGGGCTGCGGACTGCGGGCGTCGGTGCCCAGCTTCTGGCCCACCTGCTGGACCAGCGTGTGCATGGCGACCGCCATCACTTCGGCGTCGACCTCCTGGGAGGCGACGACGGCCAGGTGGGTGCCCCGGCCGGCCGCGGTGACGAACAGCCACAGGTCGGCCATCTCGACTATGACCTGGTGGACCGGACCGCCCCGGAAGAGCTGTCCGACGCCACGGGCCAGGCTCTGCTGACCGGTGGCGATCGCGGCCAGGCGCTCGGCCTCGGAGCGCTCGATGGTTTTCGAACGGCTGATCACCAGACCGTCGTCGGACAGCACGACGGCATGCCGGGTGCCGGCGACCTGGTCGACCAGTCCGTCGAGGAGCCAGTCCAGGTCTGCGTCGGTGGCGATGGTTCGCTGAGTCATCCTCGGTCTTCCGTCGTGGAGGGATCGGACTGGTCGGCGCCGGGCGCGGACGGCCGGGCGCCTGCGGCGCGGTTCTTGCGGGACTGCCGCTGGAAGGCGCCGATGGTGGCGCCGGAACGGGCCGGGGCAGTGGGCGGGGCCTGGGAGGCCGGGGGGTCCTGCGGGGTCGGCACACGCAGCTCGGCCACCAGGCTGGCCTGACGCGTCCGGCGGGGCAGCGGGGCGGGCCCGGCCTGCGCGTCCGGCGGGACCGGCGTGCCCGCGGGGGCCGGCGCGGGCGCCGTGACGTCGGCCATCGCCTGTCCCCGCGACCGCACCGGCAGGCCGTACGGGCCGTCCGCGCGCTGCGAGCCGTCCGCGGGACGGGGGTCGACGGGCCGGCGCGGCGGCGGGAGGGCGGCACCGGTGTCGTCCGGCGACGGGCTGTCGGAGGCGTCCGCCACCGACCGGGGCCGCTCGGCCACGAGGTCCTGCGGGACGAGGACGATGACGCGGGTGCCGCCGAACGCCGACGGCCGCAGTTCCACCTGCAGGCCCAGGCCCGCCGACAGGCGGGCCACCACGTACAGGCCCAGGCGCACGTCGTCGGCGCGGGTCATCACGTCCAGCTGCGGGGGCGCCTGCATGAGGGCGTTGACGGCCTCGTACTGCTCGGCGTCCATGCCCAGCCCGCGGTCCTCGATCTCCACCGCGATGCCCCGGCTGACCGGCGCCGCCTTGATCTCGACCGGAGTCGGCGGCTTGGAGAACGCGGTCGCGTTCTCCATCAGCTCGGCCAGGATGTGGATCAGCGGTCCCACCGCCCGCTCGGAGACCCACGGCCGGCCCTCGACGTCGATCGCGATGCGCCGGTAGTCCTGCACCTCGCCCTGCGCGGCGCGCAGGACGTCCAGCAGCGGCACCGGTTTGCGCCAGTGGCGCCGCGGCTGGCCGCCGCCGAGGATCACCAGGTTCTCCTCGTAGCGGCGCAGCCGGGCGGTGAGGTGGTCCAGGTCGAACAGACCCTCCAGCAGCTGCGGGTCCTCGTGCCTGCGCTCCAGCTCGTCCAGCTTCTTCAGCTGCAGGCCGATCAGCAGCTGGGTGCGGCGCGCGATGCGCTGCAGCAGGCGTTCGAAGCCGCGGTGCTGCTCGGCCTGGCGCACCGCCGTCTGCACCGCGCTGCGGCTGGCGGTGTTCAGCGCCCGGACCAGTTCGCCGAACTCGTCCGATGCCGGGGTGAGCGCCGGCACCTCGGCGTCGACGTCCACATCCTCGCCCTGTTCGAGCCGGGCGACCACCTGCGGCAGCCGCTGCCCCAGGTCCTGCGCCAGGTCGCGCAACGCCGTGACCCGTCGGCGCAGTATCGCGGTCAGCCGCCAGGCCACCAGCACGACCAGGGCGATCGCGAACAGGCCCAGGGCGGAGGCGGAGAACAGGAACAGCCGCAGCCGTCCCACTTCGGCGGCGCCGGCGGCGCTGGAGACGCCGAAGTGGACGCGGGTGAGCTCGTTCAGCGCGCTGACCGAGGCGTCCGTCGCGGCCCGCCACTGGTCCCGGGCCCGCGGCAGCGTCACACCGTCACCGCCGCCGGCGGCGGCCTGCAGTCGCTCCTCGATCGCGACCCGGCTCTTCCACGCCTTGCTGCCGGTCATCTCCTCGTACATCCGGCTCTCCGCCGGGGTGAGGTTCGGCTCCACTCGCGAGTCCAGCAGGTACTCGTGGGTGCCGATGGCGTCGGTGACCCGGTCGTAGTCCTCGGCCGACAGCCGGCCCGACGCCCAGCCCCGGGCGAGCAGCGCGTCCTCGCGACCGATCATGTCCATGACCCCGTTGAGGTCGAAGAGGACCTGCGACAGGCCGGTCACCTCGCCGTTGGTGCCGTGGGACAGCACGGCGAAGACCTTGATGCTGGCCTCGACGGCCTCCGTGTAGTAGGCGAACGCGTGGTCCTGGCCGACGGTGCCGGCGTCCACCGCGCGGCGTTCCTGCGCGAGCCGGCCGGTCGCCTTCGCCGTCCGGGCGAGCGCGCCGTGGAGCCCTCGCTGACCGTCGCCGGTGTCCAGCGAGGCCAGCGGCCGGAAGGCCTTGACCGCCCGGTCGGTGACCGTGCGCTGCCGGACCAGGGCCGCCCGGGCCGTCCGGGGCGAGGCCAGCGCCTCCGCGGTCAGCCGTCGTTCCTGCTCCAGCGCGCTGAACAGGGCCGCGTTCACCGGGGCGACGGTCGTGCTCAGGTTCTGCTGGGCGTTCTGTTTGCGGTACTGGTCGCCGAGTTGGTACGTGGCCACGCCCCACAGCGCGACCAGCGCCACGCTCGGCACGAGCAGCAGCACCAGCAGCACCGTGCGCAACGGCAGGCGACGTTCACCGGCCGTCGACGGCTGACTGTCGGTCGGGCCCGTCCGTCGGCGGCCGGCCCGCGAACCGCCCGAGCCGCGGCGTCCGATCCTGCTCGATCCACTCACGCGCGAGACACTCTCCTCGTCACTGTTCAGCCGCACTGTGACGGGATCGCGCCAGGCAGTAGCGGTTGGTGGCCTGATATTAGCCATAGAGCGTCCTGATACCGAAAGTCCATTCGGCGACGCACGCGAACGAAGCGTCGGGAAAGTGGATCTATTGCCTCGTGAGGGGATATCGCTCCCCGTGTTCCCGCCACGACCGTCGACCGGCCCGGGCGGACAGCCGGGTCGTCGACGCCGGCTGCGCGGCGGCGGAAAGGCACTCTTTCCGGGCCGCGAGCCGACGTCGACCGACCTGGTCACGCGGCTGCGCAGACCGTTTGCAGGCGCGCCGGAAACCGCCGCGACCGCATGACCGCGGCGCGGGGCGCCGGGCACGGCGCAGGACACTGGACGCCAGCACGGGACACTGGACGCCGGCACGGGGCACCAGGCACGCGACGCGGGACGCGCCAGGCATGAGACACGGCACGGGGCGCCAGGCACGCGACGCGGGACGCCGGGCACGGCCGCGCCGGGCGTGGTCACAACATCCGCCGAAGCGCGCGGGCCCCGCACGCGACGGCGGGGCATTGCCCCCGGGCACGGGCAGTCCGGACAGGCCCCGGAGGGCAGCGACGGACGAGCCGTCCCCTACCAGGGGCGGTGGGCAGGGGCGGGCGGACCTAGCCGGCCGACGAGCGGGAGGCGGGGAAGCGGCGGCGCTGCCATGCCTGCTCGATGTGGGCGGCCATGGCGCGGGCGGCGCCCTCGGCGTCGCGGGCGGCCAGCCGTTCCACGATGCGCCGGTGTTCGGCGTTCGCGGTCGCGCAGGCTCTCTCGTCGGGGGTGCCGTTGTAGAGGCTGGTGGTCCGTGCCTGGGTGTGCACGATCCGGACGATGGACTGCCCCAGCCGGTTGCCTGACGCCTGCATGACAGCCGCATGGAAGGCCACATCGGTCTCGATGAACAGCTGCGGGGTGCGGGTCTCCTCGTCCATGCGGTCCAGCACCTCCTGGATGGCGCGCAGGTCGGCCTCGTCGGCGACAGCGGCCGCCTGGGCGGCCATCTGCGACTCCAGTGCCGAGCGGATCCCGACCAGCTGGTCGAGGACGACGAGCTCGTCGTCGTGCTGGAAGGTCGCCGCGAGCACCACCGGGTCCAGCAGGTTCCACTCCTCCTGGGCGGCCACCGTGGTTCCCGAGCCCTGGCGGGCGTGGACCAGCCCCTTGGCCTCCAGGGCCTTCACGGCCTCCCGGATGGTGGTGCGGCTGACGCCGAAGGTCTCGCACAGCTCCGGCTCGGACGGCAGCACCGAGCCGGGCGGGAAGAACCCGGCGACCACCCGGTCGGTGAGCGCCTCGACAACGGCGTGCGCGAGCCGGGCCGGCCGCCTGGGCCAGGGCGCGAGCTCGGCGGAACCACGGGCCTCGCCGGTGCTGATCTGCGCCATCATCTGGTCCTTTCGTCGTCGGATCGCCGCCGCTCAGTCTAGCGTGCGCACACCCTTGACAGCAGTCGTATGACGACTTACGTTACCCGAACATTTCGCCGGAGAGACGAATGAATGAGGTACCGCACGGTGCGCATTGCCGAAGTCGAGAGCCACCCCGTCCGCGTCCCCGCGGCCGACCCGCCGTTCGTATGGAGGCAGGGACTGCACGGCAGCCCGGCCGAGGGTGAGGCCGCGGTCCTGCGGATCCGCACCGACGAGGGGGTCGAAGGGGTCGCCATGGCGCCGCGCCGCGGCACCGCCGTCATGCTCGCCGATCTCCTGGACCGCGTATTGCGCGAGGAGCTGGTGGGCCAGGACCCGCTGCAGCGCGAGTGGCTGTGGCACCGGATGTGGGAGCTGGACCGTACCGAGGAACTCCCCCTCTATCTGCTCGGCCTGGTCGACACCGCGCTGTGGGACCTGGCGGGACGGCTCGCCGGCCTGCCCACCTGGCAGCTCCTCGGCGGCTACCGCGACTCCATCCCGGCCTACGCCTCCACGGTCACCTACTCCTCGACCGAGGAATACCTCGACATCGCCGACCAGGCCCTGGAACTCGGCTACCCCGCCATCAAGCTGCACGCCTGGGGGGACGCCCGGCGCGACGCCCGGCTCTGCCTCGCCCTGCGCGAGCACGTCGGCGACGACGTCCCGCTGATGTACGACGGCTCGGCCGGCTTCGACCTGCCCGACGCCATCCACGTCGGGCACGCCCTCGCCGAGGCAGGCTTCCTCTGGTACGAGGAGCCGATGCGGGAGTTCAGCGTCACCGCCTACAAGCGCCTCGCCGACGCGGTGGCCGTCCCGCTCCTGGTCGCCGAGACCTCCGACGGGGCGCACATGAACTCCGCCGACTTCATCCAGGCGGGCGCCGCCACCTTCGGGGTGCGCGCCTCCACCCAGCTGCGCGGCGGCTTCACCGGAGCCATGCGCACCGCCCACCTCGCCGACGCCTACCGGCTGCGCGCGGAGGTGCACGGACCGGAGATCCCCAACCGCCACCTGTGCATGGCGATCTCCAACAACACGTACTACGAGTCCCTGGTACTGGGCAATCCGATCACCCGGGAGAGCGGCATCGACGAGAACGGCCTGGTGCACGCACCCAAGGGACCGGGCGTCGCCCTCCCGGCGGGACTCGACTACCCCGCGGCACTCCAGCCGTACGTCGACGACGAAACGGTAGTGCCACCCAAAGCCTGAGCAATCCGGCCGATCAGCATACTCTCCTTCGAATCAGCGCAGCTCGACGTCCCGATACTCCGCATACTTCGCACAAGAGGTCAGCCATGAACAACGGTGTTCCCTTCGCGCTCTCCCGTTCCCCCAGACGTGTCCTCGGGGTGGCCCTGTCCACCGCGGCCCTGCTGAGCGTCGCGGCCTGCGGCAGCGCGGACCCCACGCCGTCCACCGACGCGGCGTCGGGCGCGTTCAAGCCCGTCGCGCAGAAGGCCGGGAGCGAGATCACCGTCTGGGCGGACGCCACCCGCGTCCCGGGGGTGAAGGCCTACCAGAAGGCGCACCCGGACGTGAAGCTCAAGATCGTCACGTACAGCGGTGACGCCAACGGCGCCAACGACCTCCAGACCAAGGTGCAGCTGTTCGACCGCACCGGGAGCGGCTGGCCGGACGTCGCGTTCAGCACCAACTACAACGACGTCACCTGGGCCGCGCAGGGCAGCAAGGCCTACGCCGCCCCGCTCAACCAGGACATCGTCTCCGACTCCACCATCAAGGGATTCGCCGACCACGCCCTGGCGCCCTGCACGGTCGGCGGCAACACCTACTGTCTGCGCAACGACCTCGCCCAGGGCGTCCTCTGGTACAACAAGAAGCTCATGGACTCCTTCGGGTACTCCGTGCCCACCACCTGGGAGGAGTACCAGGCCCTGGGCAAGAAGGTCGCCAAGGAGCACCCCGGTTACCTGGTCGGCACCGCCGGCGACCCGTGGACTCCCGAGGTGTACTTCTGGGCCTCCCAGTGCCCCGCCAGCACCGTCAGCGGCGCCAAGAAGGTCACCGTGAACCTCCAGGACGCCAAGTGCACCCGCATGGCGAAGCTCCTGGACGGCCTGATCGCCAAGGGCTCGGTGTCCAAGGACAGCGTCTTCGGCGCCGGCTTCATCAAGAACAAGGCGAGCAAGGTCCTGATGCTCCCCGGCCCGTCCTGGTACGGTCAGACGCTCTTCAACTCCACCTTCAAGACCCCCGCCGGGCAGATAGCCGCGGCCTCCCCGCTGAAGTTCGAGGGCGACTTCACCGCCTACACCGGCAACGTCGGCGGCGGCGTGTGGTTCGTCTCCTCGCACAGCCGCAACCTCAAGGCCGCCTCCGACCTGGTCACCTGGATGACCACCTCGGACGACTACCAGGCGACCGCCGGCACCTACCCCGCCTACAAGCAGGCCGCCACCGCCTGGCTGGCCAACCAGAAGAAGACCGGCTACTTCGCCACCGACGTCAGCGACGCCTTCCGCGCGGCGGCCGACGCCGTGTGGCCCGGCTGGTCCGCCACCCAGTACAGCCAGGAGGCCGTCTACGCCTCGACCGTGATCCCCGCCCTGAACTCGGGCAAGACCATCACCGGCACGCTGGGCCCCTGGCAGACCGCCATCACCGACAAGGCCAAGTCGCTCGGCTACACCGTCAACAACTGAGGCACCAGATGACCACCGCACCGGCACAGCGCGTCCGGCGGGGCGGGCGTACCGCCACCAACCCCGCCGGACGGGCCGGATACCTCTTCGCCTCCGGCTACGTCGTCCTGCTGCTCGCCTTCGGCGTCCTGCCCACCTGCTACGCCGTCTGGCTGGCCCTGTCCAACTCCCGCGGCCAGCTCGTCGGCCTCGGCAACTTCACCCGCACCTTCGCCGACTTCCGGTTCGGCTCGGCCTTCGTGCACATCGGGGTGTACCTGCTGATCTGGCTGGCCGTCCTGATGGTCCTGGTCGTGCTGCTGGCGCTGCTGCTGCACGGCCGGATGCGACGCTCCTCGGCCACCCTGCGGTTCCTGTTCTACCTGCCGGGCGCGCTGGCCGGCGTGGCGAGCGTCCTGCTCTGGCTGATCCTCCTCGACCCGGCGGCCAGCCCCGTCGGCTGGCTCCTCGAGGCCTTCGGCTGGCACACCCTCGCCCAGGTCATCGCCCCGGGCCACCTGCCGGTGCTGTTCACCGTCATCGCGTTCTGGACCGGCGCCGGCGGCTGGATCGTCATCATGTACGGGGCGCTGAACAACATCCCCCACGAGGTGCTGGAAGCCGCCCGGATCGACGGGGCGAGTCCCCTGCAGATCGCGCTGCGCATCCAGATCCCCATGCTGACCAAGTGGATCGCCTACATGCTGATCCTCGCGTTCGCCGCGGGCACCCAGCTGTTCGTCGAACCGCAACTGGTCTCCACCGCCAGCTGGGGCATGATCCCCGACAGCTGGTCACCCAACCAGCTCTCCTACCAGTACGCCTTCCAGGCCGGCGACTTCAACGGCGCCGCCGCGCTCTCCGTCGACCTGCTCGTCCTCGGCCTGGGCTGCGCCGCACTCGTGGTCTTCCGCGCCGGCCTGTTCGACCGGGACTGAAAGGCCAGAGGTCACCATGTCCGCCACCACCACCCGCCTCGCCCCGAGCGATCCGGCGCCGGCCCCGTCCGGCGCCGGCCGCCGCACCGCGCCGGCCTTCCGCCGGCTGCGGCCCAGGTCCCTGGCAGCCCGGACGGCCTGGATCGTCGTCATGGGCCTGTTCACCCTCTTCTTCCTGCTGCCGGTGGTCTGGCTGCTGCTGGCGCCGACCAAGACCGACGGACAGATCCTGCGCGACAGCCCGTTCGCGTTCGGATCGTTCGGCGGCCTGTCCCGGGCCTGGCACAACCTGTACGCGTTCCAGGACGGGGTCGTCCTCACCTGGCTCAAGAACTCCGCGCTGTACTCCTTCGGCGCGCTGCTGCTGACCCTGGTCACCAGCATCCCCGCCGGCTACGCCCTGGCCCTCACCCGGTTCGTGGGCCGTCACCTGCTGCTGACCGTCACCCTGCTGGTGATGCTGATGCCCTCGGCGGCCCTGGTGCTGCCGTTGTACCTGGAGGTCAACGCGGTCCACCTGGACGGCACGATCTGGTCGGTGATCCTGCCGTTCTCGTTCTTCCCCTTCGGCGTCTACCTCACCTACATCTACTTCTCCTCCAACGTCCCCGCCGACCTGCTGTCCGCCGCCCGCATGGACGGCTGCTCCGAGTGGCAGGTCTTCCGGCTGGTCGCGATGCCGCTCGCGAAACCGGTCGTCGCCCTGGTCGGGTTCTTCAACTTCGTCGGCAACTGGAACAACTTCTTCCTGCCGTTCGTGATGCTGCCCGACAGCTCGCAGTACCCGGCGCAGGTGGGCCTCAACAACCTGCTCACCTCGTCGTCGGTCTTCAACACCTCCAGCGGGCTCGGGGACCAGATCATGCGGCCCGAACTCGCCCTGGCGACACTGATCACCATCGTGCCGGTGCTGGTGGTGTTCCTGTTCTCACAGCGGGCCCTGGTCTCCGGGATGCTCGCCGGCGCGACCAAGGAGTGACCGCCGTGGCCGAGCCCCGCCGCATCGCCTCCGTCATCCGGCTGCGCCCCGAGCAGGAGGAGCGGTACCGCGCCCTGCACCGGGCCGTCCCGCCCGCCGTGCTGGACACACTCCGGCGCGCGCACATCACCCGCTACTCGATCTTCCTGCGCGACCACACGCTGTTCGCCTACTACGAGTACACCGGTGACGACTACCGGGCCGACATGGCCGCCATCGCCGCCGACCCCGCCACCCAGCAGTGGTGGCAGCTCACCGACCCCTGCCAGCTGCCGCTCGACACGGCCGCCGAGGGTGAGCGCTGGGTCGACGCCGAAGAGGTCTTCCACCTCGACTGAGACCGGACCGTACGTCCCTCCCTCCCCCGCCGGTGCCCGCGGTGGCTCCCCGCTCCGCCGCGGACCACCGCGCCGCGGGCACCGGCGGCGGCCCGTCGCGACGGCCGTTGCGCGCTTGGCCTCCTCCTTCACCCCGACGGGCTCGGGGCTCGGCTCGACGGCGACCGCCAGCTCCTCGACCTCCTCGGCCACGTTCTCGATGCCCTCG
>NZ_JBFADM010000051.1:0-63517 GCF_040641355.1 Streptomyces sp. NPDC020996 | reverse complement strand
GAGCGTCCTTTCTACCGTCGTGACGACCGTGACCAGGGACCGCGTCGCGACGACCGCGGCGACCGCCCTTCCTACCGGCGCGACGACCGCGGTGACCGCGGCGACCGTCCCTCCTTCCGGCGCGACGACCGCGGTGAGCGTCCTTCCTTCCGACGGGATGACCGTGACCAGGGACCGCGTCGTGACGACCGCGGTGAGCGTCCTTCCTACCGCCGTGACGACCGCGGCGACCGCGGTGACCGTCCGTCGTTCCATCGTGACGACCGTGGTGAGCGTCGCGAGCGCCGGGACGACGACCGTGGCGGCTACGGGCGCCGTGACGACCGGCGCGAGGGCGACCGCGGTGGCTTCGGCCGGCGTGACGACCGTGACCGCGGTCCGCGTCGCGATGACCGTGGTGACCGGGGCGACCGTCCCCCCTTCCGGCGCGACGACCGCGATCGCGGCTTCCGCCGGGACGACCGCCGGGACGACCGCGGGGACCGGGGTGGCTTCCGGCGGGACGAGCGGCGCGATGAGGCTCGCGGCGGGGACCGCGGTGGCTTCCGGCGGGACGACAGCCGCGCCGGCGAGCGCGGAGGTTTCCGGGGCCGTGACGACCGTGGCGCCCGTGGGCCCCGGCGCGACGACCGCGGTGGCCGTCCCGGTGGCTTCCGGGGCCGTGACGACCGGCGCGACGACCGGCGTGGCGGCGGCCGCTTCCAGGACGACCGGAGCCGTGACCGCGACCGGGAGCCGATCAAGCGGCTGCCCATCCCCGAGGACGTCACCGGCGACGAGATCGACAAGGACGTACGGCAGGAGCTGCAGAGCCTGCCCAAGACGCTCGCGGACGACGTGGCCAGGAACCTGGTGATGGTCGCGCGGCTCATCGACGAGGACCCCGAGGGCGCCTACGGCTACTCCAGGGTGGCGCTGCGGCTCGCCTCCCGCGTGGCCGCAGTCCGCGAGGCCGCCGGATTCGCCGCTTACGCGAACCAGAAGTACGGCGAGGCGCTCGCCGAGTTCCGGGCTGCGCGGCGGATGACCGGTTCCGTGGACCTGTGGCCGGTCATGGCCGACTGCGAACGCGGGCTCGGGCGGCCGGAGAAGGCGCTGGACATGGCCGGCGCCCCCGAGGTGAACAAGCTCGACAAGGCCGGCCAGGTCGAGATGCGGCTCGTCGCGGCCGGTGCCCGGCGTGACCTCGGACAGCTGGACGCGGCCATAGTGACGCTGCAGAGCCCCGAGCTCGCCTCCAACTCCGTGCAGCCGTGGACCGCGCGGTTGCGGTACGCGTACGCGGACGCGCTGCTCGCCGTCGGCCGGGAGGGCGAGGCACGGGAGTGGTTCGCCAAGGCCGTCGAGGCCGACCGGGACGGCAGCACGGACGCCTCCGACCGGCTCGCCGAGCTGGACGGGGTCGAGTTCGTCGACGCCCTCGACGAGACCGAGACCGAGGGCGAGAGCGAGAAGCAGGGCGAGGGAACGGGCGCGGAGGACGCTCCGAAGGCGGCCTCGGAAGAGGACGGCGACGACGACTGACACCCGCCGGAGTCCGCGCGTGATAGGAGGGCGGGATCCCTACGGGGGTCCCGCCCTCCGCGGTTTCAGAACCCGTCGAGCGCGTCGAACCCGTCGAACCCGTCAGAACTCCAGCGCGCGCAGCACCAGACCCGACGCGGGCTTCGGGCCGAAGGACGTCGACTTCCGGGGCATCGTCACGCCCTGGCGGGCCAGATCGCGGACGACCTCCTCGCGGACCGGGTGCATCAGGACGGCCGTCCCGCGGTCGCGTTCGGCCTTCTCCACCGTGGCCGCCGCGTCGTGGATGTAGGCGACGCGGGCCGGGGAGTCCCCGGGGATGTGCCAGACGTGGTCGAGGAGGGCGGCGTGCAGGACCGTCGCGTCCAGGGTGCGCCAGGCGGCGGGGCGGTCGGCGGGGACCGTACGGGCGAGGAGGCCGGGGTCAGGGCGGTCGACGAGGTGGAAGGAGCCGTCGCCGGCGAGCAGGAACGCGTTGCCCTCGCGGGCCGCGTCGGCGAGGGCGTCCAGGGCCTGCGGCAGGGACACGTCCAGGTGCCGTACGCGGAGCAGGCCGTCGAGGGCGGCGAGTGCGTCGGGGACCGGCAGGTGGTGCAGCAGGCGGTGGATCGCGCGGACCCGGAGCGGGTAGCGGGCCGTGTCGACCAGCAGGACGAGGCCGTAGTCCCAGGGGCTGGGGGAGGGATGCTCCGCGCGTAGACGACGGTACGTCGCCCAGCGGTGGTGGCCGTCGGCGATGAGGGCCTGGTGCCGGGCCAGGTCGGACTGGACGCGGGCCACCTCGGCGGGGTCGGTGACCGACCACAGGCGGTGCGCGAAGCCGTCCTCCGTGGTGGTGGCGAGCAGTGGGGGCTGCTGTGCGGTGCGCTCGACGAGCCTCGAGGTGTCCGCGGCCGGGTCGTCGCCGCGGTAGGTCAGCAGGAGCGGTTCGAGGTTCGCGGAGGTGGCCCGCATCAGGGCCGCGCGGTCCGCGACCACGTGCGGCATCACGTCCTCGTGCGGCAGGACCACGCCCTCCGCCGGGTCCGACACGCGCAGGGCGCCGATGACCCCCCGCTGCAGCATGCCGTTGCCGTCCCGCTGCTCGTAGATGTACAGGCCGGGTTCGGGGTCGGTGGTCAGGACGCCCTCGGCGAGCCAGCGGCGCAGGGTGTCGGCGGCCTGTTCGTTCCGGGCGTCGGGCGTGGTGGCCTGGGGAAGGATCAGGCGGACGATGTTGTGCGGGTCGGCGTCCTGGAGGTGGTGCAGGCCGTCGGGGCGGACCACGACGTCGTAGGGAGGGGATGTCACGGCTGCCAGGCTGCCGACCCGGTCGGGGTCGTACCGCAGGCCTCTGAACGGGGTGAGTTCGAGGCCTCGGGGCGCCGTTGCTTCCGAGTGACCTGCAGTGTTCATCCCGGCATCGTACGTGTGTCGGTGGCATGCGGGATGATCGGGGGAAAGCGAGCGAACGAGGAGCGATGTGGAATGAGCCAGAGCGTCAGGACGAGGCCCGAGGCCAGTGGGCAGGCCCTGAGCGAGGCGTACGACACGGCGCTGCTCGACCTGGACGGAGTGGTGTACGCGGGCGGGAACGCGATCGCGCACGCCGTCGAGTCGCTGGCCGCGGCCCGCGCGGGCGGGATGCATCTGGCGTACGTCACCAACAACGCGCTGCGCACCCCGGACACGGTGGCGGACCACCTGACCGAGCTGGGGATACCGACCGGCGCCGACGACGTCATCACCTCCGCCCAGGCGGTCGCGCGGCTGATCAGTGATCAGGTGCCGTCGGGGGCGCGGGTGCTGGTGATCGGCGGGGACGGGCTGCGGGTCGCTCTGCGGGAGCGGGGGCTCGAGCCGGTCGAGTCGGCGGACGACGATCCGGTCGCGGTCGTACAGGGCTACGGGGGGCCCGAGTTGCCGTGGGGGCGTTTCGCGGAGGCCTGTTACGCCATCGCGCGCGGGGTGCCCTGGTACGCCTCCAACACCGACCTGACCATTCCGGGCGCACGCGGGATCGCTCCGGGCAACGGGGCCGCGGTGGAGGTCGTGCGGATAGCGACCGGCGCCGAGCCGCAGGTCGCCGGCAAGCCGCTGCCTCCGATGCACCGGGAGACCATCCTGCGCACCGGCGCCGAGCGGCCGCTGGTGGTCGGGGACCGCCTGGACACGGACATCGAGGGCGCGTTCAACGGAGAGGTCGACTCGCTGCTCGTCCTGACGGGCGTGACCGACGGCGCGCAGCTCCTGGCCGCACCGCCGCAGCACCGGCCGACGTACGTCGACGCGGACCTGCGCGGGCTGCTCACCGGGCAGCCGGAGGTCACGCAGGCGGGCGCCGGGTTCCGCTGCGGCGGCTGGACGGCGACCGCGGGCACGGAGCTGGAACTGGACGGCGACGGCGAGGCCCTGGACGGACTGCGTGCCCTGTGCGCCGCGGCCTGGACGGCGGCCGGGGACGGCGTGTGCAGGCTCGACTCGGGGAAGGCGCTGGCCCGGCTGGGTCTGTGAGCCGACGCCGACGCCGATGCCGACGCCGACGCCGAGGCGGAGAGCGGAGAGCGGAGAGCGGAGGCCGCGCGAAGTGGGTGTGAGGGTAGGCTAACCTAACTACGTGTTGGTCGACGGTCCTCCCGAACAGCGCGCGGACACCGCCCCCGCGCCCCCCACCCGCCGTGCGGTACGCGCCGTCGGGCTGCTCGTGTCAGCGGCGGTCCTGGTGCTCGTCGCACTGGCGAGCATCGCCATCGGCGCGAAGGAGCTGAGCCCGGATCAGGTCTGGCACGGGCTGTTCCAGGACACGGGGACGTACGGCGACGTCGTCGTGGACGAGCGGCTGTCGCGGACCCTCCTCGGGCTGCTGGCGGGCGCCGCGCTCGGCCTGTCCGGGGCCGTGCTGCAGGCGCTCACCCGCAACCCGCTGGCCGATCCCGGACTGCTCGGCATCAACGCCGGCGCCTCCGCCGCGGTCGTCACCGCCATGACGTACCTCGGTGTCACCTCGCTGACCGGCTATGTGTGGTTCGCCTTCCTCGGCGCGGCCGCGGTGGGGGCGCTGGTGTGGTTCCTGGGCGGCAGCCGGGGCGCCACCCCGGTGCGGCTCGCGCTGGCCGGCACCGCGATCAGCGCCGCCCTCTACGGCTACCTCCAGGCCGTGATGATCATGGACCAGGCGGCGCTGGGCAAGATGCGTTTCTGGACGGTGGGTTCGCTGTCCTCCGCGACGAACTCGACCATCCTCCAGGTGCTGCCGTTCCTCGCGGCCGGAACGCTCCTCGCCCTCGTGCTCGCCCGCCCGCTCAACGCGCTGGCCATGGGCGACGACACCGCGAGGGCCCTCGGCGCCGACGTCAGCCGCACCCGGGCGCTCGCCATGCTCGCCGCCACCGTGCTGTGCGGGGCGGCGACCGCCGCGTGCGGGCCGATCGTGTTCGTCGGACTGATGGTCCCGCACGTCGTGCGGTCCTTCACCGGACCCGACCTGCGCTGGATCCTGCCGTACGCGGCGGTGCTCTCGCCCGTGCTGCTGCTCGGCTCCGACGTCGTCGGCCGCGTCGTGGCCCGGCCCTCGGAACTCCAGGTCGGCGTCGTCACCGCGATCGTCGGCGGCCCGGTCTTCATCCTTCTGGTACGACGGCGGAGGACGGCGCAACTGTGAAGACCAACCGTGTGCTGAGGGCTCCGGGCGGGATCTCGCTGCGCCTGGACGTCCGCGCCGTCACCGTCGTCGTCCTGCTGCTGCTCGCCGCGCTCACCGCGGGCGTCGCGCTGATCGGCACCGGCGACTTCCCGATCCCGGCCGGCGACGTGCTGAAGACGCTGCTGGGGAACGGCAGCGCGGGCCAGGAGTTCATCGTCAACGAACTGCGGCTGCCGCGGGTGCTCGTCGGGCTCCTGGTCGGCGCCTCGCTCGGGCTCGGCGGCGCGCTGTTCCAGGCCGTCACCCGCAACCCGCTGGGCAGTCCGGACGTGCTCGGGCTCGGGCAGGGGGCGACGGCCGGGGCGCTCACCGTGATCGTGCTGTTCTCCGGGAGCGCGGCCCAGGTCACCCTGGGCGCGCTGGTGGGCGGACTGGCCACCGGGCTCGCCCTCTACCTGCTCGCCTGGAAGCGCGGTGTGCACGGCTACCGGCTGGTCCTGGTCGGCGTCGGCGTGTCCGCCGTCGTCACCGCGGTCAACGGCTACCTGCTGACCGTCTCCGACATCGTCGACGCGGCCCGCGCGGTGGTCTGGATGACCGGCTCCCTCGACGGCCGCGGCTGGGACCAGGTCCGGCCGCTGCTCGCGGTGTGCGCCGTGCTGGTGCCGCTGGTGCTCGCGGGCGCGCGCGGGCTGCGGATGATGGAGATGGGCGACGACGCGGCGAACGCCCTCGGCGTGCGTGTGGAGCGCGTCCGGGCGCTGCTGCTGGTGGCCGCCGTCCTGCTCACCGCCACCGCCACCGCCGCGGCCGGCCCCGTCGCCTTCGTCGCGCTGACCGCGCCGCAGCTCGCCCGGCGGCTGACGCGGTCGCCGGGCCCGAACCTGCTGCCGTCCCTGGGCATGGGCGCCACCCTGCTGGTCACCGCCGACTGGGCCGCGCAGCGGGTCTTCGGCGCCGACCGGCTGCCGGTGGGCGTGGTCACCGGCGTCCTGGGCGGGGCCTACCTGCTGTGGCTGCTCGTCAGCGAGCGCAGGGCGGGCCGGATATGACCGGCCCGGCGTACGACACCCTCCGAAGGAGCACCGTGAACCGCCTGTCCGCGCAGGACGTCACCCTCGCCTACGACCAGCGCGTCATCGCCGAGCAGCTCTCGGTGGAGATCCCCGACCACTCCTTCACCGTCATCGTCGGCCCGAACGCGTGCGGCAAGTCCACGCTGCTGCGCGCCCTGTCGCGGATGCTGAGGCCCAGCCGGGGCCGGGTGCTGCTGGACGGGCAGGTCATCCAGTCGATGCCGGCGAAGGAGGTCGCGCGGACGCTCGGCCTGCTGCCGCAGTCGTCGATCGCGCCCGACGGGATCACCGTCGGCGACCTGGTCGGCCGTGGCCGTTACCCGCACCAGGGCATCCTGCGCCAGTGGTCGGCCGAGGACGAGCGGGTCGTCCGCGAGTCCATGGCGCGGACCGGGGTCGCCGAACTCGCCGACCGGTACGTCGACGAGCTGTCCGGAGGGCAGCGGCAGCGCGTGTGGATCGCCATGGCGCTCGCCCAGCAGACCCCGCTGCTGCTGCTCGACGAGCCGACGACCTACCTGGACATCCAGCACCAGATCGACGTCCTCGACCTGTGCGCCGAACTCCACGAGGAACAGGGCCGCACCCTGGTCGCCGTGCTGCACGACCTCAACCACGCCGCCCGGTACGCCACCCATCTCGTCGCCCTGCGCGACGGGCGGGTCGTCGCCGAGGGCGCGCCCCGCGACGTCGTCACCGCCGGGCTGGTCGAGGAGGTCTTCGGGCTGCGCTGCCAGGTCATCGACGACCCGGAGACGGGGACGCCGCTGGTGGTGCCGGCGGCGCGGAGGGCACGCGCGCGTGCGGTGGTGGACGGGACCCCGGCCGGGACGGGGGCCAGGAGCGGACCAGAAGCTGAGAACGGGCCTCAGAGCCGCTGAAGCCGGTGAGGGGATACCGGCGGGCTGAGCACGGGCCCGGAGCCGCGGACGTGTCCCGAGCTGCGGTCGTGTCCCTGGCCGCGGACGTGTGTCCCGAGCCGGGGCCGTGCCCGGAGCCGTGGGCGACGAGCCTCGGCTACAGCAGCTTCCTGAGGCGGAACAGGTCGCGCAGGCCGGCGTCCAGCTTCACCCGGCCCGCGCCCCAGGCCCTGGCGAAGTGCAGCTCGCCGTCGACCATCGCGACCAGGTCGTCGCCGGTCATGCTCAGCCGTATCTCGGCCCGCTCGCGCGGCGGCCCCGCCAGGGTGTCACGCACCTCGATCCGGCCGCCGGTGAGCCGGCCGGCGAAGGTGACGTCCAGGTCGGTTATGTGGCAGCTGACCGACCGTTCCATGGCCGTGGCCGAGCGGACGTCACCCTCGGCGTGCTGCATGTTGTCGGAGAGCTTCTCGAGTGCGGCACGGCACTCCTCGATCGTGGCCATCGGCATCGACCGTACCGCAGGGCTTCGCGGTAGCGTCTGGGCATGAGCGACACAGCCGCGGAGAGGGAGATTCCGGCGCGGGAGGCCGAGGGCCGGGCCGAGACCCCGGGCGGGCCCGGGGACGACCCCGCCGCCCCGGCCCCCCTGAACGTGCCCCGCACCCCGACCGGCGACGCCGAGGTCGACGCCCGGCTGGAACGGCTGGCCGACGCCGACCACCTGGCGACGGACGGACATGTGGAGGTGTACGAGGATGTGCACCGCGGGCTGCGCGACGCGCTCACCGCGCTCGACGCCCGCCCAGGACCGCCGGCCCCCACCGGTCACCCGGCTCCCACCCCTCGCCCGGCCACCGCCCCGTAATGAGACCCTACGGGTCCCACCTTCTTCACACTTTTCGATCGTCGTACGGGAACAGGAGCTGAACCCACCGTGGCAGGAGTCGCACGCCGCCGCCTCGACGCGGAGCTGGTCCGTCGCAAGCTCGCGCGCTCGCGTGAGCATGCCAGCCAGCTGATCACGGCCGGGCGCGTCACCGTCGGCAGGACCGTCGCGACCAAGCCCGCCACCCAGGTGGAGACCGCGGCCGCCATCGTGGTCGCCGCCGACGACGCCGACCCCGACTACGTCTCCCGCGGCGGCCACAAGCTCGCCGGCGCGCTGCAGGTGTTCGTGCCGCAGGGGCTGGCCGTCGAGGGCCGGCGGGCGCTGGACGCCGGCGCGTCCACCGGAGGTTTCACCGACGTGCTGCTGCGGGCGGGAGCCGCGCACGTCGTCGCCGTCGACGTCGGATACGGACAACTCGCCTGGACTCTGCAGAGCGATGAACGCGTCACCGTCAAGGACCGTACGAACGTACGCGAATTGACGCTCGAAGCGATCGATGGGGAGCCTGTGGATCTTGTCGTGGGGGATCTGTCCTTCATCCCGCTCGGCCTGGTGCTGCCCGCCCTGGTGCGGTGCGCGAGGCCGGACGCCGACCTGGTGATGATGGTGAAGCCGCAGTTCGAGGTGGGCAAGGAACGGCTCGGCAGCGGGGGAGTCGTGCGCAGCCCGCAGCTGCGGGCGGAGGCCGTGCGGGGCGTGGCCGAGAAGGCGTGGGAGCTCGGGCTCGGAGTGCGGGGCGTCACCGCCAGTCCGCTGCCCGGGCCGTCGGGGAATGTCGAGTACTTTCTCTGGCTGCGGTCCGGTGCACCCGAGCTGGACCCGGCCGACGTTGACCGTGCAGTGGCGGAGGGGCCGCGTTGACACAGAACCGAGCTCGTACTGTTTTCCTGCTCGCCCACACCGGGCGGCCCGCCGCCATCCGCAGCGCCGAACTCGTGGTCAAGGGGCTGCTGCGCGAGGGCATCGGCGTGCGCGTCCTGGAGTACGAGGCGCGCGATCTGCCGCTGCCGGACCAGGTGGAGCTGGTCAAGGAGGCGACCCCGCAGTGCCTCGACGGGTGCGAGCTGCTCATCGTGCTCGGCGGTGACGGGACGCTGCTGCGCGGCGCCGAGTTCGCCCGCGCCTCCGGGGTGCCGATGCTCGGCGTCAACCTCGGGCGGGTCGGGTTCCTCGCCGAGGCCGAGCGGGACGACCTCGACAAGGTCGTCGACCGGGTGGTGACCCGCTCGTACGAGGTCGAGGAGCGGATGACCATCGACGTCGTCGTCCACCGCAACGGCGACATCGTGCACACCGACTGGGCGCTGAACGAGGCCGCCGTGCAGAAGGTGTCCGCCGAGAAGCTGCTCGAGGTCGTGCTGGAGATCGACGGGCGGCCGGTGACGGGGTTCGGCTGCGACGGCATCGTGCTGTCGACGCCGACCGGGTCGACCGCGTACGCGTTCTCCGCGGGCGGGCCCGTGGTGTGGCCCGAGGTGGAGGCGCTGCTGATGGTGCCGATCAGCGCGCACGCGCTGTTCGCCAAGCCGCTGGTGACCTCGCCGGACTCGGTGCTCGCGGTGGAGGTGCTGCCGCACATCCCGCCGGGCGTGCTGTGGTGCGACGGGCGGCGCACGGTGGAGCTGCCGCCGGGGGCGCGGGTGGAGGTGCGGCGAGGAGCCGTGCCGGTACGGCTGGCCCGGCTGCACCACGCGTCGTTCACCGACCGGCTGGTCGCGAAGTTCGCGCTGCCGGTCTCGGGGTGGCGGGGAGCACCTCACTAGGCGCTCCGCTGGACGCTGGGTGTGCCGCGTCGTGCCGCGTCGCGCGTTTCTGACGCGTTGTGCCGTCGGCCGGCTGCGGCGCCGTGGCGGCCGGTCGCGCAGTTCCCCGCGCCCCTTCGGGGCGCTGCCCGACCACCCCTCCGGTAGGGAACGCTCGTTCGATGAGTGAAACCTTCGGTGGTCACGGCCCGCGGGACGCCCGATGGGCGGGGCGGCGTCGCACACCGCGCGGGAAACCTCGTATGGTCGGGTGCGTGCTTGAGGAGATGCGGATACGGTCGCTCGGAGTCATCGACGACGCGGTCGTCGAGCTGTCGCCCGGCTTCACGGCCGTCACCGGTGAGACGGGCGCGGGCAAGACCATGGTGGTCACCAGTCTCGGTCTGCTGCTGGGCGGGCGTGCGGACCCGGCGCTGGTGCGGATCGGCGCCGGGAAGGCGGTCGTGGAGGGGCGGATCGCCGTCCCCGAGGGCGCCGCGGCCGTGGTGCGGGCCGAGGAGGCCGGGGCCGAGCTCGACGACGGCGCACTGCTGATCAGCCGTACCGTCTCCGCCGAGGGGCGCTCGCGCGCGCACCTCGGCGGGCGCAGCGTGCCGGTGGGCATGCTCGCGGAGCTGGCCGACGAGCTCGTGGCCGTGCACGGGCAGACGGACCAGCAGGGGCTGCTGAAACTGTCCCGGCAGCGGCAGGCGCTCGACCGGTACGCCGGGGACGCCGTCGCCGTGCCGCTGGCCAAGTACACCGAGGCCTACCGGCGGCTGCGGGCCGTCTCCGCGGAGCTCGACGAGATCACCACGCGCGCGCGTGAGCGGGCCCAGGAAGCGGACATGCTGCGCTACGGGCTCGACGAGATCGCCGGGGTCGAGCCGCGCGCCGGTGAGGACGTGGAGCTGGCGGAGGAGGCGGAGCGGCTCGGGCACGCGGAGGCGCTGTCGTCCGCCGCGACGGCCGCGCACTCCGCCCTGGCCGGCAACCCGGAGGACCCCGAGGGCATCGACGCCACGACGCTCGTCGCGGGCGCGCAGCGGGCGCTGGACGCCGTCCGCTCGCACGATCCGGCGCTGGCCGCGCTCGCCGGACGGATCGGGGAGATCGGCATCCTGCTGGGCGACGTGGCCGGGGAGCTGGCGGGCTACGCCGACGACCTGGACGCCGATCCGCTGCGGCTGGCGGCCGTCGAGGAGCGGCGGGCCGCCCTCACCGGGCTGACCCGGAAGTACGGGGAGGACGTGGCCGCCGTCCTGGAGTGGGCCGAGCGCGGCGCCGCCCGGCTGACCGAGTTGGAGGGCGACGACGAGCGGATCGGCGAGCTGACCGCCGAGCGGGACGCGCTGCGGGCCGAACTGGGCGGGCTGGCGCAGGCGTTGTCGGACGCCCGGGCGGAGGCGGCGGAGCGGTTCGCGGCCGCGGTGACCGCGGAGCTGGCCTCGCTCGCGATGCCCCACGCGCGCGTGTCGTTCGACATCCGGCAGACCGAGGACCCGGAGGGCGTGGAGGTCGGCGGGCGCACGGTCGCCTGCGGGCCGTCCGGCGTCGACGAGGTGGAGCTGCTGCTCGCCCCGCACCCGGGGGCGCCGCCGCGGCCCATCGCCAAGGGCGCGTCCGGCGGTGAGCTCTCCCGCGTGATGCTCGCCGTCGAGGTGGTCTTCGCGGGGACGGATCCGGTTCCGACGTACCTCTTCGACGAGGTCGACGCCGGCGTCGGCGGCAAGGCCGCCGTCGAGATCGGCAGGCGGCTGGCGCGGCTGGCCAAGACCGCGCAGGTGGTGGTCGTCACACACCTGCCGCAGGTGGCCGCGTTCGCCGACCGGCAGCTGCTGGTGGAGAAGACCCAGGACGGGTCGGTCACCCGCTCCGGGGTGAAGGTCCTCGAAGGGGAGGAGCGCATCCGGGAGTTGTCGCGGATGCTGGCCGGCCAGGAGGACTCGCAGACGGCGCGGGCGCACGCCGAGGAACTGCTGGCCACCGCCCGGGCGGACGGTCAGGGGCCGCCCGTAGGGTGACCGGATGACCGACCGCACTCACCGGGCTTTCTCCTGCTGTCTCGCCGCCGTCCTCACCCGCGCCGGTGTCGCCGGTCTGCGTGCCAAGCCGCCCGGCGGGCGCCGGTTCTGGGAGCGCACGAACTACGCCGGGCGGACCGTCGGGCTGTACGCCGGGCCCGCGTCCGCCCTGGCGGCGGCCGTCGCCGCCGGACGGGCGCGGCCCGCCGCCGGGTTCGCGGTGCTCGCCGCCGGTGCCTGCGGGGCCTGGGACGATGTCGCCGGCGACCACCGGCGCGGGCTGCGGGCGCATCTGTCGGCGCTGCGGGACGGTGAAGTCACCAGCGGCGCGGTCAAGTTGTTCGGGATCTCCGCGGCCGGACTGGTCGCGGGGGCGCTGCTGAAGGAGCGGTTTCCGGACAAGGTGCTCGCGGGGATCGTGATCGCCGGGACCGCGCACTTCGTCAACCTCGTGGACGTACGGCCCGGCAGGGCGGCCGCGGCGGTGGTCGCCCTCGGGACGCCGGGGCTGCTGCGGGAGGGCCCCGGGGCGCAGTCGGCCGCCGCCGCGGTGGGCGCCGCCGCGGCCGTGCTGCCGGACGACCTCGGCGAGCGGCTCATGCTCGGCGACACCGGGGCGCACGCGCTGGGCGCGGCCCTGGGAACCGCCGCCGTCGCCCGCAACGGGCGCGCGGGACTGCTCGCGTACGCCGTGGCTCTCGTCGCCGCGGCGGCGTACGGTGACAAGGTGAGCGGGGCGGCACGCGCGCTCGGCGCGTGACACCTGTCCGGAGGCGTGCGCTCCGTCACTCGTACGGGTGACGTGCTTCTTGCGCCGCGCCGTCACCCGGCCCGCCGCGTTCCCGGAACACCCGTACGTGCTGGCATCCTTGAGGAGTACGTGGAGGAAACCGCGCGGTACACCCCTCCGTCCGATCCTTCTGTACGTTCTTCGTGACCGCCCGACGCCGAACCAGGAGCCCCGGCCACGTGACCCCCGTGAGCAGCCACTCACCGCACGGCCAGTCGCCGCTGCGCACCGTGCAGGTGCTGGGCGGCGGCAACGCCGACAGCAGCGCGCACGTGCGCTCGCTGGCCGCGGGGCTGGTGGCCCGGGGCCTGCGGGTCACGGTGTGCGCCCCCGTCGAGGCCGAACACGTCTACGACTTCACGGGCACCGGTGCCGCACACGTGCACGTGCCGCGCAGCAGCGACCCGGGCGCGGTCGCCGCGCTGCGGGCGGCGTGCCGGGACGCCGACCTGGTGCACGCGCACGGGCTGCACGCCTCCTTCCGGGCCTCGCTCGCGCTCAGCGGCCGGCGCACCCCGCTCGTCGTCACCTGGCACAGCCGGGCGTACGCCGACGGCGCGCGCGCCCATCTGCTGCGCCTGCTGGAGCGCCGGGTCGCGAAGGCGGCGACCGTCGTGCTCGGCACCTGCTCGGACCTCGTGGACCGGGCGCGCCGGACCGGGGCGCGCGACGCGCGGCTCGCCGCCGTGGCGCTGCCCGGCCCGCGGCCCCGCGTGGCCGCCGAAGCCGACGACCCGGACCGGCAGCGTGCCAAACTCCGGGCCGAACTCGGCGCCACCGAGCGGCCGTTGCTGTTGGCGGCCGGCTCCCTCGACCGGCACGGCGGCCATCAGACCCTGCTGGACGCCGCGCGCGTGTGGCGCGGCCTCGACCCCGTGCCGCTCGTCGTGCTCGCGGGCGAGGGCCCGCTGCGTCCCGCCCTGCAACGCCGTGTCGAGGACGAGCGACTGCCGGTCCGGCTCGTCGGGCGGCGCGACGACGTCGCCGAACTGCTCGCCGCGGCCGACCTCGCACTGCTGACGAGCCGGTGGGAGTCGCGCTCGGTGCTCGCCCAGGAGGCCCTGCACGCGCGCGTGCCGCTGGTCGCGACCGCGGTCGGCGGCGTACCCGACCTCGTCGGCGACGCCGCCGACCTCGTCCCGTACGGGGACGCGGCGGCCCTCGCCGACACCGTCGTACGCCTGCTCGGCGACCCCGAGCGCCGGGAACTGCTCGCGGAGCGGGGCGTCCGGCAGACGGCCACCTGGCCCACCGAGGACCAGACGGTGACCCAAGTGCTCAGCATCTACGACGAGTTGACTCAGGTCTGGCCGCTCGTCCAGCCGCCGGAGAGGCGTTAGGGGACGTGCCGGCGGGCCCGCAGCGCCAGGCTCAACGCCAGTACCGTCTGCGGGTCCTCGAGGTCGGTGCCGAGCAACTCGCCGATGCGGGCGAGGCGGTTGTAGAGCGTCTGCCGGTTGAGGTGGAGCTCACGGGCGGTCTCCGCCTTGCGGCCCGCGTGCGCCAGGTACGTCTCGAGCGTGGGCAGCAGCGGCGGGCGGGAACGGCTGTCGTGATCGCGCAGCGGACCGATCGCGCGGTCCACGAAGGCCGCCAGGTCCGGATGGTCGCGCAGCCGCCACAGCAGCAGGTCGATGTCCAGGCGACGGGCGTCGTACCAGGGCCGGTCCGACAGCCCCTGCGCCGCGGTCGCCGTCTCGGCCGCGTGCCTGAGCCCCGCCGAGGCCGCCGCCCAGCCGCCGGCCACCCCGACGACCACCACCGGGAGCTGCGCCCCCGGGCGCTGCATGCCGGCCCGTTCCACCCCGGCCCGCAGCGCCGCCGCCGCCCGGTCCGCCACCGCCGGCCGCTCCCGCTCCGAACGCAGGCCCAGCAGCACCAGCACGCGGCCCTCGACGGGCCGCACACCCAGCAGCACCGGCACCCCCACCGAGGACAGTTCCTCCAGGACCGCGCGCGCCAGCACCGCCCAGCCGCCTCCGGGAGACAGGGTGTCGCCGAGCCGCATGACGACCGGCAGCAGCGGGCCGTCGCCAGGTTTGAAACCCAGTACACGGGCCTGCGCGGGCGCGTCCTGGGCGGTGATGCGGCCCTCGGCGAGATCGGTCAGGAAGTCGCCGCGCCCGCGCGCCGCCAGCTCCTCCTCCTGCCGGGCCTGCATCAGCACCACCGCGAGGATGCCCGCGGCCCGCTCGGCCGCCATGCGGTGGACGGGGGCGAGCGGAGCCCGTACGGGCAGCAGGACCAGCCGCGCCCGCACCGACCCCGTGCCGGGGCCGCCGCCGGGCACGTCCACGAGCACGGAACCGGCGGGCGGCGCCTCCTTGTGCTGGCTGCGCAGCCCCTCCCACACCTGGAGCGGATCCGCCCCTTCCGGTCCGGCGCCGGCGGCGTACAGGAGCTGGCCGTCCGTCGTCTCCAGGAAGACCGGGTTGCCGCCGAAGTCGGCCAGGATGCCCAGCACCTGCGGCACGCCACCGCCGCCCAGCAGCGCCTCGGTGCACCGGCGGTGCACCTCCTCGGCCCGCTGCAGCAGCGCGTAGTGACCGTTGACGATCTCGGTGTGGATCTCCTCGGTGACCGTGACGAAGGGCACCTCGCGGTGCAGCTGGACGAGCGGGAGGCCGGCCGTCCGCGCCGTGTCGACGAGGGCGGCCGGCAGCCGCGTGAAGCGCGGACCGAGCTCGACGACCAGGGCGGCGATGCCGCGCTCGGCCAGGGTGCGCACGAACGCGCGCTGTTCCGCCGGGCGCGTGCCCAGGCCGTATCCCGTGGTCAGCAGCAGTTCGCCGCCCTTGAGCAGCGAGGCGATGTTGGGCACCTCGCCCGCGTGCACCCACCGCACCGTGCGCTGCAGCCGGTCGCCGCCCGCCACGACCTCGGGCAGCCCGCTGCGCAGTCCGGGCAGCTCCAGCGCCCGCTGCACGGTGATCCCGGCGCCCTGGGTGTCGAATCCGCTGTCCATGCCGCTGTCCGTGCCGCTGTCCATGAGCCGGACGCTACCCGCGCACGTGCGCCGAGGGCATCCCCGGGCCCGTTGACGTCAGCCGGGCACGGCGGCCCGGCCCGCTCGCGGGTCAGGCCCGGAGGTACGTGAGGACGGCCAGGACCCTGCGGTGGGTCCGGTCCGTCGGAGGCAGGTCCAGCTTGGCGAGGATGTTGCCGACGTGCTTGCCGACCGCGGCCTCGGAGACCACCAGCTCCTCGGCGATCGCGCCGTTGGACCTGCCCTCGGCGATCAGCGCCAGCACCTCCCGTTCGCGCGGGGTGAGCCGCTCCAGCGGATCGCGGCGGCGGCGCAGCAGCTGGCGCACCACCTCGGGATCGACCACCGTCCCGCCGTCCGCGACCTTGCGCAGTGCTTCCACGAACTCCTCGACCTGGCCGACCCGGTCCTTGAGCAGGTAGCCGACGCCCGATCCGTCGCCGGAGTCCAGCAGTTCGGCGGCGTACGTCCGTTGCACGTACTGACTGAGAACCAGGACCGGGAGAGCGGGGCGCTTCTCGCGCAGCCGCACTGCCGCGTGCAGGCCCTCGTCCTGGAAACCGGGCGGCATGCGTACGTCCGTCACCACGATGTCGGGGACGTGCTCCTCGACCGCGGCGATCAGTGCCCGCGCGTCCCCGACGGCCGACACCACCTGGTGGCCGCAGCGGCCGAGCAGGCCGACGAGCCCTTCCCGCAGCAGCACACTGTCCTCGGCCAGCACTACGCGCAGGGATCGGCCGCCCTGGTCAACTCGCAAGGAAACTCCACACGCAACAGAGTCGGTCCACCCGGCGGACTGGTCAGGGCAAGTCTGCCATCCAGGACCGACACCCGGTCCGCGAGACCGGTGAGGCCGCTGCCCGCCGAGGGGTCCGCGCCGCCGCGGCCGTCGTCGTGCACCTCCAGGACCAGGCGTCCGCCGCGATGACCGCCGCTCACCCGCGCGCGGCCGGCCCCGCTGTGCCTCGCGACGTTGGCGAGCGCCTCGCAGACCACGAAGTACGCCGCGGACTCGACCGCCTGGGGCGGCCGGCCCGGCAGTGCGAGGTCGACGTCGACGGGTACCACGCAGCGGTCGGCGGCGTCGGCGACCGCTGCCTGGAGGCCGTAGTCCGTGAGGACCTTGGGGTGGACGCCGCGGATGAGCTCGCGCAGTTCCGCGAGCGCCTTGCCCGCCTCCTCGTGCGCCTTGGCGAGCTGGTCGGCGAGCGGGCCGGGCGGGGCGTCGAGGCGGGCCAGCCCGAGGGCCATCGTCAGGGCCACCAGGCGCTGTTGGGCGCCGTCGTGCAGATCGCGCTCGATCCGGCGCCGCTCGGCCTCGAAGGCGTCCACCAACCGGACGCGGGAGCGGGCCAGTTCGACCACCCGGGCGCCGAGCTCGCCCTCGCGGGAGGCGATCAGCAGCCGGGTCAGCCCGGCACGGGCGCCCGCCGTGACGCCGAGCGCGTAAGCGCCCAGGCCCGTCAGGAGCAGACCCAGTACGGCGACGGCGAACGCGGCCGGCCAGGTGGTGACCGTCCACTGCTTGAGCACCTTCGCCTCGTGGCCGTCGCCGACCGTGGCCATCAGCAGCGGGGCGGCGGCCATGGACAGCGGGAAGAACAGGGCGACCGTGATCGCCAGGGCGTCGACCGGCCACAGCAGCGCGGCGAACAGCAGCGTGTACCCGAGCTCCCGCCAGGTCGCCTGTTCCCGCAGCCGGGTGGTCAGCCAGGCCCACAGCCCGGGCGCGGCCGGCACCCGGTGCCGGCCGGACACCGGATCGCGGGCGATCAGGCGCAGCCTGCGCCGCTCCACCCAGGCCACCGGGATCCCGCCGAGGGCGACCATGACGAGCAGGGGCAGCCCCACCAGGACCAGGGCCAGCGCGCCGCAGACCGCTGCCGCGGTCACCATCCCCACCAGGGCGACGGCCCCGGTCACCGCGCCGGTGAGCAGATACGCGGCGGAGCGCCAGGGCCAGGCCGACAGCAGGAAGCCCGGCCGGGACATGGCCTGCCACACGTTCCGAGGGTGCATGTGCATGACCGTAGGGGGTCGCGTCGGCCGGGGGCCATCGGGCCGGAGCCCGTGTCAGGGGTAGGCCTGGCCCTACCCCAGGTCTCGTTCCGGCCGTACTGCGTCAGGAGGGCGGTCCGCGGTTTCGTGAAGGCACCGACGAGCCGAGGAGCAGGTGCTGGTGGCGGAACACATGACCCACGACGCGATCCGATTGCGGTCCGTGACCCGGCGGTACGAGGCGGGCGGCACGTCCGTCACCGCCCTCGACCGGGTGTCGCTCACCTTCCGGAGGGGGACCTTCACCGCCGTGATGGGCCCGTCCGGGTCCGGCAAGTCGACCCTGCTGCAGTGCGCCGCGGGCCTGGACCGGCCCACGTCGGGCTCGGTCACCTTGGGGGACACCGAGCTGACCACGCTGAGCGAGACCAGGCTGACCCTGCTGCGCCGCGAGCGCATCGGCTTCGTGTTCCAGGCGTTCAACCTGCTGTCCTCGCTGACCGCCGAGCAGAACGTGGCCCTGCCGCTGCGGCTGGCCGGCCGCCGCCCGAAGAAGGCCCAGGTGCGCGGGGTGCTCGAACAGGTCGGACTCGGCGACCGGGCGCGGCACCGGCCGGCGGAGATGTCCGGCGGCCAGCAGCAGCGGGTGGCGCTGGCCCGCGCCCTGATCACCCGCCCCGAAGTGCTGTTCAGCGACGAGCCGACCGGCGCGCTCGACTCCCGCACCGGCCGCGAGGTGCTGACCCTGCTGCGCGGCATGGCCGACCGGGACGGCCGGACGATCATCATGGTCACCCACGACCCGGTCGCCGCCTCCTACGCCGACCGCGTCGTCTTCCTCGTCGACGGCCGTGTCGACGGCGAGCTGACCGGCTCCTCCGCCGAGGAGATCGCGGCGCGCATCACCAAGCTCGAGGCGGCGCCGTGCTGAGCACCACGCTGCGTACCCTGCGCACCCGCTGGGTCACCTTCGCCGGCAGTTTCGTCGCCCTCTGCCTGGGCGTGGCGCTGATCGCCGTGATGGGACTGGCCCTGGCGTCCTCGCTGGACGCCCCCGGCCGGGGGCCGGAGCGGTTCGCCGCCGCGCCGGTCGTCGTCAGGGGGCAGGACACCCTCGACGTGCCCACCTGGAAGGGCCGCCGCACCCAGAGGCTCGCGCAGCCGCGCGCCGTGCCCGCCGCCGCGATCGCGAGGCTGCGCGGCCTCGGGCCCGTCGTCGAGGACCGGTCGTTCGCCGTGCGGGCCGACGGCGGGCCCGCCGATCTGGTCGGCCACCCCTGGTCCACCGCGGCCTTCGCGCCGTACGAGCTCGACGCCGGACGCGCGCCCGAGGCCGCGGACGAGGTCGTCGTCAGCGGTGACTGGGCCCGTCCCGGCGCCCGGGTGCGGACCGACCGCGGCACCGTACGCGTCGTCGGCACCGTGGCCGGGCTCGGCTTCGAGAACGCCGTCTTCTACACCGACGCCCGCGCCGCCGGACTGTCGCCGCGCAGCCTCCAGCTCGTGGTCGACGCCGATGCGGCGGCCGTGCGCGAGGCGGTACGCGGCAGCGCGGGCGTCCGGGTCCTCACCGGGGACGCGCGCCGGTACGCCGACGCCGACCCCGACCGGGACAGCGAGGCCCTCACCGCGATGAACGCCATGTTCGGCACGGCCGGCGGTGTCACCGGGTTCGTGTCGGTGTTCGTGGTGGCCTCGACCTTCGCGTTCGCGGTGGCCCAGCGACGCCGCGAGTTCGGACTGCTGCGCACCGCCGGGGCGACCCCGGGGCAGATCCGCCGCATGGTCGTCTCCGAGGCGCTCGTGGTCGGCGCGCTCGCCTCGGCCGCCGGCTGTGTGCTCGGCTCCTACGGGGCTCCGAAGCTCGCCGGGTGGGCGGTCGACGAGAGCCTCGCGCCCCGCTGGTTCAGCATCGGCGACCACACCTGGCCCTACCCCATGGCGTTCTCGACGGGCCTGCTCGTGGCCGTGTGCGGGGTGCTGGCCGCGTCCTGGCGGGCGGGGCGCACCGGTCCCGCCGAGGCACTGCGCGAGGCGTCCGTGGACACCCGGGCGATGACCTGGGGCCGCGGGCTGTCCGCAGCGGCCCTGCTGATCACCGCCGCGGTGACGTCGGCCCTGGCCCTGGTGACGGACCCGGGCGACCTGCTGCACCGCAAGGCGTATGTGAGCCGGCCGATGCTGCTGATCACCGGGGTGGCGCTGCTCGCGCCGGTGCTGGTGCCGCGACTGACCCGGCTGATCGCCTGGCTGCCGTCCCGGCTGCCCGGCGCGAGCGGGATGCTGGTGCGGGAGAACGCCGCGGCCGGGGTGCGCCGTACCGCCGCCGTCGCGGCGCCCGTGCTGGTCACGGTCGCGCTGGCGGGCTCGCTGCTGGGCGCCACCGCCACCCTCGACGAGGCGAAGGCCACCGAGGCGCGCGAGCGGACGGCCGCCGACTTCGTGGTCACTCCGGCGGGCGACGCCGGCTTCGACGAGGCGACGCTGAAGCGGCTCCGGGCCGTGTCCGGCGCCGAGGTCTCCGCGAGCTCGTCGAGCGCCGTGTACGTCCTGGAGGACGGCGTGGCGCTCATCAGGTCCGACGCCAGGGCCGTCGAGCCGGGACCGCTCGCGGCGACGGCGCGCCTCCCGCTCGCCGCGGGGAAGGTGAGCGACCTGGACGACGACTCGATCATCGTCAACGAGGAGTGGGAGAGGCACACCGTGGGCGAGCGGGTGGACGTGTGGCTCGGCGACGGCACGCGGAAGTCCCTGAAGATCGCCGCGGTCATGACCATCGGCACCGGCGACAACGGCGTGTACGTCACCCCGCGCAACGCCCCCGCGGCGCCCGTCGACCGGGTCGACGTACGCCTCGCGGACGGCGCCGGCACGGCCACCGTGGCCGCCGGTCTGCGCCAGGCGGTGCGGGCGTCGGGCGGGCAGGTCCGCACCAGGGACGCCTGGCTGCGGGCGACGCGCTCCGAGACCGGCCGGACGACCCGGACGGGCCTCTTCCTGGTCCTCGGGATCGCCCTGCTGTACACCGGCGTATCACTGGCGAACACGATGGTGATGGCGACCTCCGACCGGGTCCGCGAGCTGGCTGTGCTGCGGCTGGCCGGCGCCACCGGGTGGCAGGTGCTGTGGCTGGTGGGCGCCGAGGCGCTGATGGTGGTCGTGACCGGCGGGCTGCTGGGAGCGCTGGTCGCCGGCCTCGGCCTGGCGGGCCTGTGGAGCGCGCTGGGCCTGCTGTCGGTGCGGACGTCGATCGAGGTCCCGTGGGCGGCGCTCGCCGCGGTCCTGGGCGCCTGCGCGGTGATCGCCGTGGGCTCGGCGGTCGTGCCGGCCGGCCTCCGCCTGCGCCGCGGGGCGGTGGAGCCGGCGGGCGCACGCGAGTGACCTCCGGCCGGATCCGGCGGCCGCCCGGCTCCGGCGGCGGCCGACGGATCACCCGGCCGCGTGCCGTGCGGGCCCGCCCGCCCCGGTCGTACGCGCGGACGACGACCGGGGCGGGCCGCGGTCAGCCGCCGTACGCGCCCGAGGCGGTCAGGCGCAGGGCCGTGTCGATCAGGGGCACGTGGCTGAAGGCCTGCGGGAAGTTGCCGACCTGGCGCTGGCGGCGCGGGTCCCACTCCTCGGCGAGCAGACCGAGGTCGTTGCGCAGCGACAGCAGCTTCTCGAACAGCTTGCGGGCCTCGTCCACGCGGCCGATCATCGCGAGGTCGTCCGCCATCCAGAACGAGCAGGCCAGGAACGCGCCCTCGTCGCCGGGCAGGCCGTCGACGCCCTCGCTCTCGCCCTCGGTGGGGTAGCGCAGGATGAACCCGTCCGGGGTGGACAGCTCGCGCTGGATCGCCTCGATGGTGCCGATCACGCGCTTGTCGTCCGGCGGCAGGAAGCCCATCTGCGGGATCAGCAGCAGCGAGGCGTCCAGTTCCTTCGAGCCGTAGGACTGCGTGAAGGTGTTGCGCTCCTTGTCGTAGCCCTTCTCGCACACGTCCCGGTGGATGTCGTCGCGCAGCTCGCGCCAGCGCTCCAGCGGGCCGTCCGCGTCGCCGGACTCGATGAGCTTGATCGTGCGGTCGACGGCGACCCAGGCCATCACCTTGGAGTGCACGAAGTGGCGGCGCGGACCGCGCACCTCCCAGATGCCCTCGTCCGGCTCCTGCCAGTGCTTCTCCAGGTAGCGGATGAGCTTCAGCTGGAGCAGGGACGCGTAGTCGTTGCGGGCCAGGCCCGTCATGTGGGCCAGGTGCAGCGCCTCGGTGACCTCGCCGTACACGTCCAGCTGGAGCTGGTGCGCGGCGCCGTTGCCGACGCGCACCGGCGCGGAGTTCTCGTAGCCGGGCAGCCAGTCCAGCTCCGCCTCGCCCAGCTCCCGCTCGCCCGCGATGCCGTACATGATCTGCAGGTTGTCCGGGTCGCCGGCGACGGCCCGCAGCAGCCACTCGCGCCAGGCACGGGCCTCCTCGCGGTAACCGGTGCGCAGCAGCGAGGTCAGGGTGATGGCCGCGTCGCGCAGCCAGGTGTAGCGGTAGTCCCAGTTGCGGACGCCGCCGATGTCCTCGGGGAGGGAGGTCGTCGGCGCGGCGACGATGCCGCCGGTGGGGGCGTACGTCAGCGCCTTCAGCGTGATCAGCGAGCGGATCACGGCCTCGCGGTAGGGGCCGTGGTACGTGCAGTGCTCGACCCACTCGCGCCAGAAGTCCTCGGTGGCCTGGAGCGACTGCTCCGGCTCCGGCAGCGCGGGCGGCTGCTTGTGCGAGGGCTCCCAGGAGATCGTGAACGCGATCCGGTCACCCGGTGCGACGGTGAAGTCCGAGTACGTGGTGAGCCCCTTGCCGTACGTCTCGCACTCCGTGTCGTACCAGACGGAGTCCGGGCCGGCCACGGCGACCGTGCGCCCGTCGTGCCGGTGCACCCAGGGCACGACACGGCCGTAGGAGAAGCGCATCCGCAGCGCCGAGCGCATCGGGACCCGCCCCGTGACACCCTCCACGATCCGGATCAGCTGGGGGGCGCCCTCACGCGGGGGCATGAAATCGGTCACCCGGACCGTGCCGCGCGGGGTGTCCCACTCGGACTCCAGGATCAGCGAGTCGCCCCGGTAGCCGCGCCGGGCCGCCGCGGGGGGCTCGGCGTCGGAGGCGTGCGCGGGGCCGAGCCGCCAGAAGCCGTGCTCCTCGGTGCCCAGCAGGCCGGCGAAGATGGAGTGCGAGTCGAAGCGGGGCAGGCACAGCCAGTCCACTGTCCCGTCCCTGCAGACCAGCGCCGCTGTCTGCATGTCTCCGATGAGTGCGTAGTCTTCGATGCGCCCGGCCACGTGCAACTCCAGTCGAACGGCCACGTCGCCCCGGGAAGGGGCTGTCGCTAGTGCGGTCAAGGGGTCGTTGTATTGCGTCGTACTGCTTCGTATTGCGTCGTTGAGCGGTGAAGCGAAGCCGTCGTCCGGCTGTGTGGCAAAACGACGATTCGTGCTCAATGAACTGACGAGCTCTCGTTGTTCCGGTGAGTACGGGCGGGGGTGTGCCGTCTTACCCGGCCGGGCTCGGCAGCGAGTGTCCGAGCAGGATACGACGCACGTAGATGATCTGCGTGCCGCTCTCGGCAACCCGGGTCGGCCGAACGGGTGAGCAACGGGTGAGAAACCCGTGAGGGCGCGCGGGTCCGTGTCGACGCGTGCGCGGAGAGTGGCCGGGAGCCGTGGTGTTCCGGCGCTGATACCCTGGTAGCCCGTGGACCGGTGGGAGAAACCCCCCGAACCGCAGCGACGGCACCCCCGGAGATTCCCGGTCGGCAGCCGCACAGCACCCAGACCGCGACCACGGGAGCCCCCTCTTGGCCATGCCCGCTGCTTTCCGAAACAGCACAGCCACGACGACCAAGCACATCTTCGTCACCGGGGGTGTCGCCTCCTCGCTCGGGAAGGGTCTGACGGCCTCCAGCCTCGGCATGCTGCTCAAGGCGCGGGGCCTGCGCGTCGTGATGCAGAAGCTCGACCCGTACCTGAACGTCGACCCGGGCACGATGAACCCCTTCCAGCACGGTGAGGTGTTCGTCACCAACGACGGCGCCGAGACCGACCTGGACATCGGCCACTACGAGCGCTTCCTCGACCGCGACCTGGACGGCTCCGCCAACGTCACCACGGGCCAGGTCTACTCGACGGTGATCGCCAAGGAACGGCGCGGCGAGTACCTCGGCGACACCGTGCAGGTCATCCCGCACATCACCAACGAGATCAAGCACCGCATCCGCCGCATGGCGACGGACGAGGTCGACGTCGTGATCACCGAGGTCGGCGGCACGGTCGGCGACATCGAGTCCCTGCCGTTCCTGGAGACGGTGCGCCAGGTCCGCCACGAGGTGGGCCGCGACAACGTCTTCGTCGTCCACATCTCGCTGCTGCCCTACATCGGCCCCTCGGGCGAGCTGAAGACCAAGCCCACCCAGCACAGCGTGGCCGCGCTGCGGAACATCGGTATCCAGCCGGACGCCATCGTGCTGCGCTGCGACCGCGAGGTGCCGACCGCGATCAAGCGCAAGATCTCGCTGATGTGCGACGTCGACGAGGCCGCCGTGGTGGCCTGTCCCGACGCACGCTCGATCTACGACATCCCGAAGACCGTGCACGGCGAGGGCCTGGACGCCTACGTCGTCCGCAAGCTGGACCTGCCGTTCCGCGACGTGGACTGGACGACCTGGGACGACCTGCTCGACCGCGTCCACAACCCCGACCACGAGATCACCCTCGCCCTGGTCGGCAAGTACATCGACCTGCCCGACGCCTACCTGTCGGTCACCGAGGCGCTGCGCGCCGGCGGCTTCGCCAACCGGGCCCGCGTGAAGATCAAGTGGGTCACGTCCGACGACTGCAAGACCCCGGCGGGCGCCAAGGCGCAGCTCGCGGACGTCGACGGCGTGTGCATCCCCGGCGGCTTCGGCGACCGCGGCGTGCTGGGCAAGGTCGGCGCCATCCGCTACGCCCGCGAGAACCGGATCCCGCTGCTGGGCCTGTGCCTGGGCCTGCAGTGCATCGTGATCGAGGCCGCGCGCAACCTGGCCGACATCTCGGACGCCAACTCCACCGAGTTCGACCCGGCCACCGCCCACCCGGTGATCTCCACCATGGCCGAGCAGCTGGACATCGTCGCCGGCGAGGGCGACATGGGCGGCACCATGCGCCTGGGCATGTACCCGGCCAAGCTGGCCGAGGGCTCCATCGTGCGCGAGGTCTACGACGGCAAGGAGTACGTCGAGGAGCGCCACCGCCACCGGTACGAGGTGAACAACGCCTACCGCGCGGAGCTGGAGAAGAAGGCCGGCCTGCTGTTCTCGGGCACCTCGCCGGACGGCAAGCTCGTCGAGTACGTCGAGTACCCGCGCGACGTCCACCCCTACCTGGTCGCCACGCAGGCGCACCCCGAGCTGCGCTCGCGCCCGACCCGTCCGCACCCGCTGTTCGCCGGCCTCGTGAAGGCGGCCGTCGAGCGCCGGCGGGAAGCGGGCGAGCGGGGGAATTCGAAGTAGCACACCGGTTGTACGGTGGCCGGGGTGCTCACCTTCACCAGGTGAGCACCCCGGTTTTCGCTGTGCGTGTGGAAGGGCAGGGCATGACGATCAAGGACACCCCCGAGGAGTGGGAGATCCGGGCGACGGACACCCCCTTCACGGGCAACAAGACCTCCGTCCGCACCGACGACGTGGTCATGCCCGACGGAACGGTCGTCCACCGCGACTACCAGGTCCACCCCGGCTCGGTCGCCGTCCTCGCCCTCGACGAGGAGGACCGCGTGCTGGTCATCCGCCAGTACCGCCACCCGGTGCGCCACAAGCTGTGGGAGATCCCGGCGGGTCTGCTGGACGTGCCCGGCGAGAACCCGCTGAGCGCCGCCCAGCGCGAGCTGTACGAGGAGGCGCACGCCAAGGCCGGGGACTGGCGGGTCCTGACCGACGTCTACACCACCCCCGGCGGCTGTGACGAGGCGGTGCGGATCTTCCTCGCCCGCGACCTGTCCGCGGCCGACGGCGAGCGCTTCGAGGTCGAGCACGAAGAGGCCGACATGGAGATCTCCCGGGTGCCCGTGGCGGAACTGGTCCGGGGCGTGCTCGCGGGCGAGCTGCACAACAACTGTCTCGTCGTGGGCGTGCTCTCGCTGGTCGCCGCGCGGGGCGGGGACGGGCTGGACGCGCTGCGCCCGGCCGAGGCGCCCTGGCCGGCACGCCCCTTCGAGGCCTGAACGCGGGCCCGGACGCGCGCCGAGCGCGGGCCTGGACGCGGGGGCAGGCCTGGGCGCAGGCCGACCGTGGGCGCAGGCCGAATGCGGGCCTGACCGCGGGGGCAGGCCTGGGCGCAGGCCGACCTCGGGCGTAGGCCGAACGCGGGCCTGGACGCGGGCGCAGGCCTGGGCGCAGGCCGACCTCGGGCGTAGGCCGAGCGCGGGCCTGGACGCGGGGGCAGGCCTGGGCGCAGGCCGACCGTGGGCGCAGGCCGAACGCCGGCCTGACCGCGGGGGCAGGCCTGGGCACAGGCCGACCGCTGGCCTGACCGCAGCCGGCCCCGGAACCAGCCACGCAACCAGCCCCGCCGCCGCCCTCGTCGGTACGACCATCGCCTGATCCGATCGGGGGATCCGCCCGCCGCGCTCGTCACGGAACGTTGCAGAGCGTGAACTAGGCTCTGCACATGCCCGGACCGGGTCCCGGCGGGCTTGCGCGTGCGGTGGGACGGGAGTGTGGCCCGTGACGGATCAGGCGGTGGACACGGCCGGCGTACGGCTGTCGGAGCGCGCTGCCGAGGAGAGCCAATTCCTGGGCCGCGTCCGTGAGTTGAAGGAGCTGCGGGCCGACATCGAACGCGCGGGCCTGGACACCCTGGCCGGCCGCAAGGCCCCCCGCGCGCGCGTGCTGCTCATCGCCGGCCGGCCCGGCTCGGGCCGCACGGCGCTCGCCGAGGAACTCGTACGGCAGGTCGCGGACCGTTACCACGACGGGGTGCTGCGCGCCCGCCTGAGCGAGCCCGACGGCACCCCCGTGCCCGTCGGGCGGACCGCCCGCGAACTGCTCGCCGCCCTGGACCGGTCCGCCCCGCCCGGAGCCACCGAGGACGACCTGACCGACGCCCTGCGCACCGCCCTCGCCGACCGCCGGGCCCTGCTCCTGCTGGACGACGCGGCCGACGCCGAACAGGTCGACGCCCTCCTCCCGGACAACCCCGACTGCCTGGTCGTCGCCGTGTCCGGCGGCCCGCTCACCGGCATCTCCGACGTGCGCCCCTGCACCCTGGGCGGCCTGGACACCAAGTCCGCCATGGAACTGCTGACCCGGTACACCGGCTCCGTGCGCATCACCGTCGACCCCCTGGCCGCCGAGGGCCTCGTCGAGGAGTGCCAGGCCCAGCCCGCCGCGCTGCTGCTGGCCGGCGGCTGGCTGGCCGCCCGCCCCGAAGCCGCCGTCGCCGACCTCGCCAGGCAGCTGCGCGCCGAGGGCGCGGAGGCGACCCCGCTGAGCCGGGCCTTCCGGCTCGCCCGCGCCGCGCTGCCCGCCCCGGCCGCCCGGATCCTGCCGCTGCTCTCCCTCGCCCCGGCCGGCCTGGTCGACCCGCACACCGCCTCCGCGCTGGCCGGCTGCTCGGTGGGCGCCGCGCGCGCCGCCCTGGACGACTTCGTCGCCCGCGGTCTGCTGCGCGCGGTGGACTCGCCGCTGCCCCGGTACGAGGTGCCCGGCTGCCTTCACCCCCTGCTCCAGGCGCTCGCCGAGAGCCGGCACCGCCCCGGGGAACTGCAGCTGGCCCGCGCCCGGATGCTGGAGCGGACCGTGCGGCTGCTGCAGTCGTGCCGGGCGATCACCGAGACCGACAGCCTGGATGCGCGCGAGAAACTCCACGGCATGCCCCGCTCGCTGCGCTTCCCCAGCCCGCGGGCGGCCGAGGAGTGGCTGCGCGCCGGCAGGCCCGCCCTGCTGGCCCAGGCCCGCCTCGCGGTGGCCGACGGCGAGCTGGACACCCTCGCCCGCCGTCTGATGTCCCAGCTGGTCAGGACCATGATCGCGCACTTCGGCACGCAGGCCGCCGCGGCCGACCTGTACGGCGTCCACCGGCTCGTCCTCGACGTGGCCGAGCGGCGCGGCCTGCCCCGCGAGAAGGCCGCGGCGCTGCTGAACCTGGGCGACCTGGACGCCCGGACCGGTCGTACCGCCGAGGCGCTGGCACGCTACCGGGCAGCCCTGGACGCCGGACGCGAGGCGAACGACCCGTACGCGAGCGGCCGCGCGATGGAATCCGTAGGCGGCGCCCACCAGGAACTCGGTGACCACGACCGGGCCGCCGACTGGTTCGGCCGGGCTCTCGCCCAGCGCCTGGCCCGCGGCGAGCACGCGGACGCCGCCCGGCTGTACGGCCGTATCGCCGAGGCGCACACCTACGCGGGCCGCTACGGCGAGGCGCTGCGCAACTGGCGCGCGGCGGTCGCCGGGTACCGCAGGACCGGCGATGTGGCCGCCCAGGCTCGGGCGTTGAGCGAACTGGCGCGGGTCCAGGAGTACGCCGGGCGGCCCGCGGAGTCGCTGCAGACCTGTCACGAGGCGGTGGAGCTGGCGTACCGCGCCGGGGACGTGCGCCTGCAGGCCGCGCTGCAGCTGCGGCTCGCCGACACGATGGAGCACCTGGGCGATCCCGTGGCGGCCGGGGTGCACCGGAGCGCGGCCGACCGGCTGCTGGCGGAGGAGCCGGAGGAGCCGGAGGGGGCGCCGGAAGGGACCGGCCAGCCGAAACACGGCGCTGACGCCTGCGAAATCCGTAGTACATCCGCTGAAGATTGATGCAATGAAAGGCTAGACAGCGGGAACACCTTCATTAAACTGGCTTTGCCGCACCTTCTCCTGCGGTGTCTCCCGGTGTGCCGCGGCATGCCTGGGTATGTCTTGTAATGCACCACATCCCCCCTGAGCCAAGGACCGTGATCCACGTGAAGGTCGGCATCCCCCGCGAGGTCAAGAACAACGAGTTCCGGGTGGCCATCACACCCGCCGGCGTGCACGAGCTCGTGCGCAACGGGCACCAGGTCGTCGTCGAGCGCAACGCCGGTGTCGGCTCCTCGATCACGGACGACGAGTACGTCGCCGCCGGCGCGCAGATCCTCGACACCGCCGACGAGGTGTGGGCGACCGCCGACCTGCTGCTGAAGGTCAAGGAGCCGGTCGCCGAGGAGTACCACCGGCTGCGCAAGGACCAGACCCTCTTCACCTACCTGCACCTGGCCGCGTCCAGGGAGTGCACCGACGCCCTCCTGGAGTCCGGCACCACGGCCATCGCCTACGAGACCGTCGAGCTGCCCAACCGCGCCCTGCCGCTGCTCGCCCCGATGTCCGAGGTCGCGGGCCGGCTGGCCCCGCAGGTCGGCGCCTACCACCTGATGCGCGCCGGCGGCGGCCGCGGCGTGCTGCCCGGCGGCGTCCCGGGCGTGCCGGCCGGCAAGGCCGTCGTCATAGGCGGCGGCGTCTCCGGCTGGAACGCCGCGCAGATCGCCATCGGCCTGGGCTTCCACGTGACCCTGCTCGACAAGGACATCAACAAGCTCCGCGAGGCCGACAAGATCTTCGGCACGAAGATCCAGACCGTCGTCTCCAACGCCTTCGAGCTGGAGAAGGCCATCCTCGAGGCCGACCTCGTCGTCGGCGCCGTGCTCATCCCGGGCGCCAAGGCCCCGAAGCTGGTCACCAACGAGCTGGTCTCCCGCATGAAGCCCGGAAGTGTCCTTGTCGACATCGCGATCGACCAGGGCGGCTGCTTCGAGGACTCCCGTCCGACCACGCACGCGGAGCCGACCTTCCCGGTCCACGGCTCGGTCTTCTACTGCGTCGCCAACATGCCCGGCGCGGTGCCCAACACCTCCACCTACGCGCTGACCAACGCGACGCTGCCGTACATCGTCGAACTCGCCAACCGTGGCTGGGTGGAGGCGCTGCGCCGCGACCCCGCGCTGGCCAAGGGTCTCAACACCCATGACGGCAAGGTGGTTTACCGCGAGGTCGCCGAGGCACACGGTCTGGAGCACGTGGAGCTGGAGTCGCTGCTCGGCTGATCCGGGGCCAAGTCACCTTTTCATAAAGGCGATACGTCAACAAGACGCGTCAACCACGCACTCGCGGCCGGACCTTGCCCGACAAGGTCCGGCCGGATGTGTGTATGGTCACTTCGCGGCTCTCGGCCAACTCGCCTCGAACGTGACTCTTCGGTCGATTCGCGCGCCGGCGGGACCTGCCGTGCGACGGCCGTACGCCCTTGACAGAGGGATGTTTCATTGCCGACACATCCTGCCGGGTCCGGTGGATTGTGTTGCTGCGGACGCCCGACACGCCATAGAGTCGCCAATCGTCGGCATGGTGCCACGCTGACCTTGTCTAGAAGTTTCCTGGTCACCAAGGAGGTAAGACGACTTGTGAATGAGTCGACATTTTCTCCCGGGGGTGGTCAACCAGGAATGCCTGTCCGGGGCCAGGGCGGCCCCGCGGGATTCGAGGCTGTCGGCTCCGTCGCTGTGCGCACCTTCGCAGCCCACCAGAGTCACCACGCAAGCGTGACTCAGCCAGCACACCAGAGCATGGATGGCCATCACGTGAACGCCATGGCCGGCGACGGAAGTGGCGCGCCCCACAACCACTTCGCCGACTACGACGAACTGCCCGACGGGCACTTCTACGACCCCGACGCCGAGTACGAGCCCGACCCGGAGTACGCGGCCACGCTCGCGCCCGACGCCGCCCGCCAGCGCCGCGAGCGCATCGGCCCGACCGGGCGCCCGCTGCCGTACTTCCCGATCCCGGGTCCGCTGACCAGCCACGGCCCCGCGACGATCATCGCGATGTGCAACCAGAAGGGCGGCGTCGGCAAGACCACGTCGACCATCAACCTGGGTGCCGCGCTCGCGGAGTACGGCCGGCGTGTGCTGCTCGTGGACTTCGACCCGCAGGGCGCGCTGTCGGTGGGTCTCGGCGTCAACCCGATGGAGCTCGACCTCACCGTCTACAACCTGCTCATGGAGCGGGGCATGGCGGCCGACGAGGTCCTCCTGAAGACGGCGGTTCCGAACATGGACCTGCTGCCCAGCAACATCGACCTGTCGGCGGCGGAGGTCCAGCTGGTCTCCGAGGTCGCGCGCGAGTCCACGCTCCAGCGCGCCCTGAAGCCGCTGATGGCCGACTACGACTACATCGTGATCGACTGCCAGCCCTCGCTCGGCCTGCTCACCGTGAACGCGCTGACCGCCGCGCACAAGGTGATCGTGCCGCTCGAGTGCGAGTTCTTCGCGCTGCGCGGCGTCGCCCTGCTGACAGAGACCATCGAGAAGGTCCAGGAGCGGCTCAACCCGGAGCTGGAGCTCGACGGGATCCTCGCCACGATGTACGACTCGCGCACGGTGCACAGCCGCGAGGTGCTCGCGCGTGTCGTCGAGGCGTTCGACGACCACGTCTACCACACGGTCATCGGCCGCACGGTCCGCTTCCCGGAGACCACGGTCGCCGGTGAGCCGATCACCACGTACGCCTCGAACTCCGTCGGTGCCGCCGCCTACCGCCAGCTCGCCAGGGAGGTGCTCGCCCGGTGTCACGCCGAGTGAGTCTGCCGGGGGCCGACGAACTCTTCCGTACGACAGGGGGAACGGCGCTCCAGCCGTCCAGCCCGCGGCGGGCCAACGGCGAGGCCCGCGTGCCCGCTCCCGCGGGGGAGAGCGACGGCATCGCGGCCGCGGAGGACGCGCCGCAGTCGGTGCCCGCGCAGGGCGGTGACGGCGACGGCGCGGAGCACGTGGCGGTGGAGCCGGAGCCGGCCGACGCGGGGCAGTCCCGCAGCCGGGGCACGGAGCGCCCCGAACGCCGTCAGCAGGGCCAGCAGGGCCAGCAGACGCAGGAAGGTTCTGCCCCGGGCGCCGCGGCGGCCGCGGGCGCCCAGCCGCGCAAGCGCGGGCGGGCGGCGGCGCGGCGGCCCAGCGGGCGGGAGAGGCACGACGAGAAGATCACCGTCTACGTCTCCGCCGAGGAACTGATGGACCTCGAGCACGCGCGTCTGGTGCTGCGGGGCGAGCACGGGCTGGCCGTCGACCGCGGGCGCATCGTGCGCGAGGCGGTCGCCGTGGTGCTGGCCGACCTGGAGTCCCGCGGGGACGCGAGCATCCTCGTACGCCGGCTGCGTGGACGGTAGCGGTAGCCTGCGGAGGCCATGACCTCCAGCGACGCTCCCGTCCCCGGCGCATCCGCCGGCCGTCGGCGCGCGCTGGGCAGAGGCCCCGGGGTGCCGCCGGCCGCTCCGCCGGCCGAGCGTACGACGCCCGTGGCGGACCCGGAGCCCACGGCGCCCGGGGCGCCCGTGGCCGAGCCACCGGCAGGCGCGGAGCCGACGCCCGCGGAGCCGGTGACTGCGGAGCCGGCGCCCGAGGCCGTCGTTCCGGAAGCCGTCGTTCCGGAGCCGGAAGCCGAGCCCGAGCACCAGCCTGAGAACGAGCCCGAGCACGAGCCGGAACCCGAGCACGAGCCGGAACCCGTGCGAGACGGGGTGACCGGTGACTCCGGGACGACCGGTGGATCCGAGGCGTCCGGCGACGGCGTCTTCAAGGTCCGGCTCGCCAACTTCGAGGGGCCCTTCGACCTCCTCCTCCAGCTCATCTCGAAGCACAAGCTGGACGTCACCGAGGTGGCGCTGTCGAAGGTGACCGACGAGTTCATGGCCCACATCCGGGCGCTGGGCCCGGACTGGGACCTGGACGAGACGACCGAGTTCCTGGTGGTCGCCGCCACGCTGCTCGACCTCAAGGCGGCCCGGCTGCTGCCCGCCGCCGAGGTGGAGGACGAGGCGGACCTGGCGCTGCTGGAGGCGCGGGACCTGCTGTTCGCGCGGCTGCTCCAGTACCGCGCCTACAAGCAGATCGCCGACATCTTCAGCCACCGCCTCGACCAGGAGGCCCGCCGCCACCCCCGTACCGTCGGCCTCGAACCGCACCACGCCGAGCTGCTGCCCGAGGTGGTCATCAGCATCGGCGCGGAAGGGTTCGCCCGGCTCGCGGTCAAGGCGATGCAGCCCAGGCCGAAGCCGCAGGTGTACGTCGACCACATCCACGCGCCGCTGGTGAGCGTGCAGGAGCAGGCCGGCATCGTCGTCGCCCGGCTCAGGGAGCTCGGCGAGGCCAGCTTCCGCACCCTGGTCGAGGACACCGACGACACGCTGACCGTCGTGGCCCGCTTCCTGGCGCTGCTGGAGCTGTACCGCGAGAAGGCGGTGGCCCTGGACCAGGAGGCGGCCCTGGGGGAGCTGACCGTGCGCTGGACCGGCGGCGAGGGGGACGCCCGGCCGATGGTGACCGACGAGTTCGACCGGCCGCCCGAGCGGCCCGAGGAGGACAAGGCGTGAGTGAGGAGACCACCGACGTTCCGGCCGGGCTGCGCACGGTCGCCGACCTCGGCCTCAAGCCCGCCCTGGAGGCGGTCCTGATGGTCGTGGACGAGCCCGCGACCGAGGAGCACCTGGCCCGGATCCTGGAACGGCCGCGCCGGCAGATCGCGGCCGCGCTGCGCGAACTGGCCGACGAGTACACCGCCCAGGGCCGCGGCTTCGAGCTGCGGCTGATCGCGGGCGGCTGGCGGTTCTACACCCGCCCCGAGTACGCGGCGGCCGTCGAGCGCTTCGTCCTCGACGGCCAGCAGGCCCGGCTGACCCAGGCCGCCCTGGAGACCCTCGCGGTGGTCGCCTACCGGCAGCCGGTGAGCCGCAGCCGCGTCTCGGCCGTACGAGGAGTCAACTGCGACGGTGTCATGCGCACCCTCCTGCAGCGCGGTCTGGTCGAGGAGGCGGGCACCGAACCCGAAACAGGTGCGATCCTGTACAGGACGACGAACTACTTCCTGGAGCGGATGGGCCTGCGCGGCCTGGACGAACTCCCGGAGCTCGCGCCCTTCCTCCCGGAGGCGGAGGCGATCGAGGCCGAGACCCAGGAGGGTGTGCCGTCGTTCGATCCGGACGCTCCGGACTCCGAGGACGCAGACGACAAGACGGAACTTTGATGCGAAGCAGCAGCGGCAGGAACAGCAGCGGAAACAACGGCGGGAGCCGTGGTGGCAACAGCGGCGGCCGCGGCGGGAGCAGCGGTGGCCGCGGTAACTACCGCGGCGCCGGGAACGCCCGCGACGACAAGCAGGGCGGCCGGCCGAAGAAGCCGCGCCCGGAGGAGCGGCGCTACGACGTGGGACCCGGCGCCACCCAGGACGGCCCGAAGTCGGGCCGTGGCGCCTCGGCGCGCGGCGGCGCCAAGGGCGGCCCCAGGCAGGGCCAGGGCACCGGGCGCGGCCGCACGGCTCCGGCGAGTTCCCGTGAGTACGACGCCCGCGCCGAGGAGCGCAACCGGGAGCGGTACGCGGGCCGGAAGGACATCAAGCTCCCCAAGACCTTCCCGGGCGCCGAGCAGGAGGGCGAGCGGCTGCAGAAGGTCCTCGCGCGCGCGGGCTACGGCTCCCGGCGCGCCTGCGAGGAGCTGATCGAGCAGGCCCGGGTCGAGGTCAACGGCGAGATCGTCACCGAGCAGGGCAAGCGGGTCGACCCGGAGAAGGACGAGGTGAAGGTCGACGGGCTGACGGTCGCGACGCAGTCGTACCAGTTCTTCTCGCTGAACAAGCCTGCGGGCGTGGTGTCCACGATGGAGGACCCCGAAGGCCGTCAGTGCCTCGGCGACTACGTCACCAACCGGGAGACCCGGCTGTTCCACGTGGGCCGTCTCGACACCGAGACCGAGGGTGTGATCCTGCTCACCAACCACGGCGAGCTGGCGCACCGGCTGACGCACCCCAAGTACGGCGTGAAGAAGACCTACCTCGCGCACATCGTCGGACCGATCCCGCGGGACCTCGGCAAGCGCCTGAAGGACGGCATCCAGTTGGAGGACGGGTACGCGCGCGCGGACCACTTCCGGGTCGTCGAGCAGACCGGCAAGAACTACCTGGTCGAGGTGACCCTGCACGAGGGCCGCAAGCACATCGTGCGCCGCATGCTCGCCGAGGCCGGCTTCCCGGTCGACAAGCTGGTGCGCACGGCCTTCGGCCCGATCACCCTGGGCGACCAGAAGTCGGGCTGGCTGCGCCGGCTGTCGAACACGGAGGTCGGCATGCTGATGAAGGAAGTCGACCTGTAGGGGCGTCTCGCACCGCGCAACGCCGCGCTCACCCCGCCGGGGAGCGCGGCGCCGCCGTGCCGAGGAGGTGCTGCATGGTTTTCGCGGCCCGGACCGCTGCCGTGCCGCAGCAGTTGTTGAACAGGACGTGGAGCCGGTCGACCCGGGCCGCCAGGGCGTGCAGGCGGGGCAGCCACTCGGAGAGTTCGGGCTCGGAGTAGTCGTGGCGGAAGCGGTCCTCCTTGCCGCCCGTGCCCCAGGCGGGGCTGCGTCCGTGGAAGCGGACGACGGACAGACGAGGGCAGGTGACCGGGGTGACCGGCGGGACGGAGCCGGGCAGGGACCGGGCCATGTCGACGGCCACGGCCGTCATGCCGTACCGCGTGAGCAGCGCGCGCGTCGCCCCGGCCCACTCCGGGCTCCACCACCCGGGGTGCCGGAACTCCACGGAGACGGGCCAGCCGGCGGTCCGCTCGGCGCACTCCCGCAGGAACGCCCCGGCCCGTCCGCCCGGCCGGAACCACGGTGGAAACTGGAAGAGCACGCTGCCGAGCCGCCCCGCCGCGCGGAGCGGCTCGATCCCCTCGGTGAACCGGGCCCACACCTCGTCCAGCACCTTCGGGTCGCGATGCTCGGCGGGCAGCCCGTCGGGCATCGCCGAGTCCCGCGTCGGGTGCCCGGTCAGCAGCGAGAAGGCCTTCATGTCGAAGACGAAGCCCTCCGGCGTCCGCTCGGCCCACAGGCGGCTGTTGCGCGCGCCGGGCAGCGCGTAGTACGCCGAGTCGACCTCCACGACCGGGAACCGCTCGGCGTAGTACCGCAGCCGTCCCTCGGCGTCCCGCCGCCCCGCCGGATACCAGCCGCTGCCGACCAGCGCCCGGTCCGTCCAGGAACACGTGCCCACCAGGATCTCGCCCATCCCGTGCGGTTACCCGGCGAGGGGTTGTGGAAGCGCCCGTCCATATTTATAGTCGAGATGACCATTAAGAGGGTGGGTGCGCATGGACTCCGGCGCGGACAAGTCCGGCAAAGGTGCGGCGGGCTACGACAAGTACGCCTATGAACCCTTCGCCGTCACCGTCGACCTCGCCGTCCTCACCCTGCGCTCCGGCGCCCTGCACGTGCTGCTCGTCGAGCGCGGACAGGAGCCGTACGCCGGTCACTGGGCGCTGCCCGGCGGCTTCGTCGAGCCGGACGAGTCCGCCGAGACGGCCGCCCGGCGCGAACTCGCCGAGGAGACCGGCCTTCAGGACGTCACCGGGCTGCACCTGGAGCAGCTGCGCACGTACAGCGAACCCGGCCGCGACCCCCGCATGCGGGTCGTGTCGGTCGCCTTCACCGCCCTGCTGCCCGACGCCCCCGAACCGCGGGCGGGCAGCGACGCGGCGCGGGCGAGCTGGCTGCCGTACGACTCGGCGGGCCCCCTCGCCTTCGACCACGACCGGATCCTGGCCGACGCCCACGAACGCGTCGGCGCCAAGCTCGAGTACACCTGCCTCGCCACCGCCTTCTGCCCGCCCGAATTCACGCTCGGCGAGCTCCAGCAGGTCTACGAGACGGTGTGGGGCACCGCCCTCGACCGCCCCAACTTCCGCCGCAAGGTGCTGGCCACGCCCGGCTTCGTCGAACCCGTCCCCGGCGCCGCCCGGTTGACCGGCGGCCGCGGCAAACCGGCCGCGCTGTACCGCGCCGGCCCGGCCACCGCCCTGTACCCGCCCCTGCTCCGACCGTCCCGGGAAGGAAACACCGAATGAGCGACTGGACCGTCCACAAGCGCGCCGCCTCCGGTTCGTTGACCGGCCTCGCCCTCGGGGACGCCCTCGGTTTCCCCACCGAGTTCAACGACGTGCCGTCGATCCTCGCCAAGTTCGGGCCGTGGCGGGAGCTGGCACTGCCGCGCCCGGCCGTCGTCTCCGACGACACCCAGATGACGCTGGCGCTCGGCCGCGGACTCAGGACCGCCACGGACCGCGGGGTGCTGGCACCGAAGCGGCTGGAGCGGCCGCTGCGCGAGGAGTTCGTGGACTGGTACCAGTCGCCGGAGAACAACCGGGCCCCGGGAAACACCTGCTTGCGCGCGTGCAGCCTGCTGAAGGAGGAGGGCCGGCCCTGGCAGGACGCCAGCCAGATCGACTCCAAGGGCTGCGGCGCCAACATGCGAGTGGCGCCGGTCGGGCTGGCGCCCGGCCTGAGCGACGACCAGCGGGCCGGCGCGGCCCAGTTGCAGGCCGCGCTCACGCACGGGCACCCCACGGCCCTGGCCGCCTCCGACCTCACCGCCCACGCCGTGCGCCTCCTCGCGCAGGGCGCCGAACCGACCGGCCTCGTCGGCCTGCTGCGGTCCTACGCCCATGACAACCGCACCCGCTACCACCACGAGTGGCTCGGCGACCTGTGGACCCGGGCCGGCGACCCCAGCCCCGAGCGCTTCATCGCGCGCGGCTGGGACGAGTGCCTGGAGATCCTCGTCCGTCTTCAGGACGCCGTGCGCACCGTCTCGCCCGAGACCGACCCGTGCCTGGCCACCGGCGCGGGCTGGATCGCCGAGGAGGCCCTGGCGACGGGCCTGCTGTGTTTCCTCCTCTTCGTCGACGAGCCGGTGACCGCCATCCGCCGGGCCGCCTGCACCTCCGGCGACTCCGACTCCATCGCCTGCCTCACCGGCGCTTTCGCGGGCGCGTACCGCGGGGCGGACGCCTGGCCCACGGAATGGGCGGACCGCATCGAGTACCGGAGCGACCTGACGACCCTCGGGGCACTCTGGGACGCTTGAGCGGTGATCGACGCCCTGGACACCGACCTCGCTCCGGTGATCGCCGAACAGCCCGACCCCGTGTTGTTCGCCACCGTCTCCGGCGCCCACCTCTACGGCTTCCCGTCCCGCGACTCCGACGTGGACCTGCGCGGTGTGCACCTGCTGCCCGTCACCGCGCTCCTGGGGCTGCGCGAGCCCCGGGAGACGCGGACCCGCATGTGGGAGCGGGACGGCGTCGAGATGGACCTCGTCACCCACGACCTGCGCAAGTTCGTCCGGCTGATGCTGCGGCGCAACGGCTACGTGCTGGAGCAGCTGCTGTCGCCGCTGGTCGTGCACACCACCGACGCGCACCGGGAACTCGCCGCGCTCGCCCCTGGTGTCCTCACCCGCCACCACGCCCACCACTACCGCGGGTTCGCGAACACCCAGTGGCGGCTGTTCGAGAAGACCGGCGATCTCAAGCCGCTGCTCTACACCTTCCGCGTGCTGCTGACCGGCGTCCACCTGATGCGCAGCGGCGAGGTGCAGGCCCATCTGCCCACCTTGCTGGGGGAGGTGAACCTGCCGGCGGAGGTGGCCGTCCCCGCCTACCTGCCCGGGCTGATCGCGGCGAAGGCGGAGCGGGAGCACGGGAGCGCCGACGTCGACCACGCGCGCGTGCGGGCCGACGTGGGGAAGCTGCACGCCCTGCTGGACGAGGCGCAGGACGACTCAGCGCTGCCCGACGCCCCACGGGCGTACGACGCCCTGCACGACTTCGTCGTACGGGTCCGGCTGGAGGGCTGAGGCGCGGCGGACGCGGACGAGGAAGTCCTCCACGCGGCGCCGGTCCGGCTCCTCGGGCAGCGGGCTGCGCACGGCCGCCTCGTCCGCCTCGGCCGCCAGGCGGTTCATCCAGGAGTCCACCGCCGGCCACGGGACCTCGCCGCGCTTGACCTCCAGCAGCGGCTCGCGCAGGTCGCCGACGTCGATGGTCAGGACGCCCGTGCGCAGCAGGTCGCGGGAGGCCGTCAGCAGGCGCAGCAGGTGCATGGCGTGCTTCCAGCGCGGGGTGCCGTGCGAGCGGACGTCGGCTTCCAGCTTCCTGCGCTGCCCGAGCGCGTAGCGGCTGAACGTCTCGTGCACCCGGCGGGAGAGGAACGCCCCGCGCAGCGCGAGGAGTTCACGGCCGGTGTCGTCGGCGTGCTCGACGAGCGGGGAGTGCAGGCACTCCAGGATGTTCGGGTTCGCGCGCAGCCCCAGTTCGCAGAAGCGCTCCAGCTCCCAGCTGAACTGTTCCTCGGCCGGCCCCTCGACGTGCGTCGGCGGCTTCTCGAACCGCCAGAACAGGGCGGTGGGGGCGGCGAACACGCCCCGGCGGTCGGTGTCGCTGGCGTCCGTGGCCAGGCCGAAGGCGCGCGAGCCCATTACGCAGGAGTAGACGGTGTGGTCGCGTACCAGGGTCTCGGGGCGCATGTCCCGGAGCGTACGCGGCACCGCCCGCCGGGCGGATCGAATTTCCCGCCGCCGCCATCCGCCGCTGTCCACCTCGGCTCGTCCCGATCGCCTCCATCCGCCGCTGTCCGCCGCTCGCCCCGCCGTCTCAGCGGGCGGGCGCCGCGTCCCCGGCCGGCGGGCGCTGACTACGCTGGTCGGCGAGAGCCGATACGCACGCCGAGCAAGGAGCAGCACCGTGGCGGTACGAGCGGTCCGGGGGGCCGTCCAACTGGAGCGGGACGACGCCGACCACATGAACGAGCAGGTCGCGGCCCTGCTCACCGCCGTCCTGGAGCGGAACGGGCTGACCGCCGACGACCTGATCAGCGTCTGGTTCACGGCCACCCCCGACCTGCACAGCGACTTCCCGGCGGCCGCCGCCCGCAAGGTCGGCGCCGGCTTCGCCGACGTACCCCTGATCTGCGCGCAGGAACTCGACGTCGAGGGAGCCATGCCCCGCGTCGTCCGGATACTCGCGCACATCGAGTCCGACCGGCCCCGCGCCGACATCGTCCACGTCTACCTCGGCGCCGCGGCCGCCCTGCGCAAGGACATCGCCCAGTGAGAACCGCACTCGTCATCGGCACCGGCCTCATCGGCACCTCGGCCGCGCTCGCGCTGTCCCAGCGGGGCGTCACCGTCCACCTCAGCGACCACGACCCGGAGCAGGCCGTCACCGCTGCCGCCCTCGGCGCCGGCACGGCCGAGGCACCCGAGGGGCCCGTCGACCTCGCGATCGTCGCGGCGCCGCCCGCGCACGTGGCGGCCGTGCTGGCCGACGCCATGCGCCGGGGCGTCGCCCGCGGCTACCTCGACGTGGCCAGCGTCAAGGGCGGTCCGCGCCGCGAGCTGGAGGCGCTGGGCCTGGACCTGTCGTCGTACATCGGCACCCACCCCATGTCGGGCCGCGAGAGGTCCGGCCCGCTGGCCGCCACCGCCGACCTCTTCGAGGGCCGCCCCTGGGTGCTGACCCCCACCCGGGACACCGACACCGAGGTGCTCAACCTCGCCCTGGAACTGGCCTCGCACTGCCGGTCCGTGCCCGTGGTGATGGACGCCGACGCGCACGACCGGGCCGTCGCGCTGGTCTCCCACATGCCCCACCTGGTGTCCAGCATGGTCGCCGCGCGCCTGGAGCACGCCGAGGAGGCCGCCGTACGGCTGTGCGGGCAGGGCATCAGGGACGTGACCCGGATCGCCGCCTCCGACCCCCGGATGTGGATCGACATCCTGTCCGCGAACCCGGGGCCGGTCGCCGACCTGCTCACCGACGTCGCCGCCGACCTGGAGACGACCGTGCGGGCCCTGCGCGCACTCCAGGCCTCCGACGAGGCCAAGCGGCGCGAGGGCAGCTCCGGCATCGAGGACGTCCTGCGGCGCGGCAACGCCGGTCAGGTCCGCGTCCCCGGCAAGCACGGGTCCGCCCCGCGGGCCTACGAGGTCGTGGCCGTCCTCATCGACGACCAGCCCGGCCAGCTGGCCCGCATCTTCGCCGACGCGGGCAGGGCCGGGGTCAACATCGAGGACGTGCGCATCGAGCACGCGACCGGGCAGCAGGCGGGCCTGGTGCAGCTGATGGTGGAACCGCAGGCGGCGCCGGTGCTGTCGGCGGCGCTCAGGGAGCGGGGCTGGGCCGTCCGGCAGTGACCTCGTCCCCGCAATCCGGCGGTGACCCGTCCCGGTCGTGTGGCGGTGCCCGTCCCGGTCGTGTGGCGGTGACCGTCCCGGCCGTGCGGCGGTGACCGTCCCGGCCGTCCGCCTGCAAGAGGGGGTCCGGGGAGCCAGTAACCTTGTGCGGGGCACCCTCGCCGCCCCGCACACTCCCACCACACCGCACCAGGAAGGTGTCCCCCTGTGGAAAACGGTGCCGCCCAGCCCGTGATCGTCGCCATCGACGGCCCCGCCGGCACGGGCAAGTCGAGCACGTCCAAGGCCGTGGCCGCGCAGCTCGGCCTGAGCTACCTGGACACCGGCGCCCAGTACCGGGCGATCACCTGGTGGATGGTGAGCAACGGGATCGACATCGACGACCCCTCCGCGATCGCCGCCGTGGCCGGCAAGCCGGAGATCGTCTCCGGCACCGACCCGGAGAACCCGACCATCACCGTCGACGGCATAGACGTGGCCGGTCCCATCCGTACCCAGGAGGTCAGCTCCAAGGTGAGCGCGGTCAGCGCCGTGCCGGAGGTGCGGGCCCGCATCACCGAGCTGCAGCGCTCCCTGGCGGCCTCCGCCGAGCGGGGCATCGTCGTCGAGGGCCGCGACATCGGCACGACCGTGCTGCCCGACGCCGACCTGAAGATCTTCCTCACCGCCTCCCCGGAGGCGCGCGCCGCCCGCCGCAGCGGCGAGCTCAAGGGCGCCGACGTCCACGCCACCCGCGAGGCCCTGATCAAGCGCGACGCGGCCGACTCCAGCCGCAAGACCTCGCCGCTCGCCAAGGCGGACGACGCCGTCGAGGTGGACACCACGGACCTCACCCTGGCCCAGGTCATAGAGTGCGTGGTCACCCTCGTCGAGGAGAAGCGGGCGGCGAAGTGACGGCGGCTTCCGAGCGGGGCGCCGAGGTCGGGCGGCGCATCGGCGTCGGCCTGATGTACGGGCTGTGGAAGCCGCGCGTGCTGGGCGCCTGGAAGGTTCCGGCGACGGGTCCGGCGATCCTCGCCGTCAACCACTCCCACAACATCGACGGCCCGATGGTCATGGGCGTGGCGCCCCGGCCGACGCACTTCCTGATCAAGAAGGAGGCGTTCGTCGGGCCGCTCGACCCCTTCCTGCTGGGCATCGGCCAGCTCAAGGTCGACCGGTCCGTCGCCGACCGCACGGCGATCACGCAGGCGCTCGACGTCCTGTCGGCCGGCGGCGTGCTCGGCATCTTCCCCGAGGGCACCCGGGGCGAGGGCGACTTCGCCTCGCTGCGGGCGGGGCTCGCCTACTTCGCCGTGCGCAGCGGCGCGCCGGTCGTCCCGGTCGCCGTGCTGGGAAGTTCCGACCGCCGCGGACGGTTGGTAAAGGGGCTGCCCCCGCTGCGCAGCCGCATCGACGTCGTCTTCGGCGACCCGTTCGAGGCGGGCGACGGGAGCGGGCGGCGCACCCGCAAGGCGCTGGACGAGGCGACCGAGCGCATCCAGAAGCAGCTCACCGCCCACCTGGAAAACGCCAGGCGCCTGACCGGGCGCCGGGCGACACTGAGTAACTGAGTAGTGGATCCGCCCGTCGGAAGACGGCCGTTCCACCGATCACCACGATGAACGAGGTACCGACTTCATGAACGACCAGATCACCTCCGGCGGCTCGGGCGAGGAGCACGAGCACGGAGCGCTTGGCGACGCCGAGTACGCCGCGTTCATGGAGCTCGCCGCGGAAGAGGGCTTCGACGTCGAGGACGTCGAGGGCGCCATCGACGCGGCCGGGCACGGCCCGCTGCCCGTGCTGGCCGTCGTCGGCCGCCCGAACGTCGGCAAGTCGACCCTGGTGAACCGGATCATCGGCCGTCGCGAGGCCGTCGTCGAGGACAAGCCGGGCGTCACCCGCGACCGCGTCACCTACGAGGCCGAGTGGGCCGGCCGCCGCTTCAAGGTCGTCGACACCGGCGGCTGGGAGCAGGACGTCCTCGGCATCGACGCCTCCGTGGCCGCGCAGGCCGAGTACGCGATCGAGGCGGCCGACGCCGTGGTGTTCGTGGTCGACGCCAAGGTCGGCGCGACCGACACGGACGAGGCCGTCGTACGGCTGCTGCGCAAGGCCGGCAAGCCCGTCGTGCTGTGCGCCAACAAGGTCGACGGCCCCAGCGGCGAGGCCGACGCGGCCTACCTGTGGTCCCTCGGGCTCGGCGAGCCGCACCCCGTCTCCGCGCTGCACGGCCGCGGCACCGGCGACATGCTGGACGCAGTCCTGGAGGCGCTGCCGGAGGCGCCGGAGCAGACCTTCGCCACCGCCGTCGGCGGCCCGCGCCGGGTCGCCCTGATCGGCCGCCCGAACGTCGGCAAGTCCTCGCTGCTGAACAAGGTGGCGAACGAGGAGCGCGTCGTCGTCAACGAGATCGCGGGCACCACCCGCGACCCGGTCGACGAGATCATCGAACTCGGCGGCAAGACCTGGAAGTTCGTCGACACCGCCGGCATCCGAAAGCGGGTCCACCTGCAGCAGGGCGCCGACTACTACGCCTCGCTGCGCACGGCCGCGGCCGTGGAGAAGGCCGAGGTGGCGGTCGTCCTGATCGACGCCGCCGAGTCGATCTCCGTGCAGGACCAGCGCATCGTCACCATGGCCGTCGAGGCGGGCCGCGCGCTCGTCCTCGCCTACAACAAGTGGGACACCCTCGACGAGGAGCGCCGCTACTACCTGGAGCGGGAGATCGAGACCGAGCTGGGCCAGGTGGCGTGGGCGCCGCGGGTCAACGTCTCGGCGCGGACCGGCCGGCACATGGAGAAGCTGGTCCCGGCGATCGAGACCGCGCTGGCCGGCTGGGAGACCCGGGTGCCGACCGGCCGCCTGAACGCCTTCCTCGGCGAGCTGGTCGCCGCCCACCCGCACCCCATCCGGGGCGGCAAGCAGCCGCGCATCCTCTTCGGCACCCAGGCCGGCACCAGGCCGCCGCGGTTCGTGCTGTTCGCCTCCGGCTTCATCGAGGCGGGCTACCGGCGCTTCATCGAGCGCCGGCTGCGCGAGGAGTTCGGCTTCGAGGGGACGCCGATCCATATCTCGGTGCGGGTGCGCGAGAAGCGCGGCGCGAAGAAGAAGTGATACCCGCACACGCGGAAGTGAGTCACCCGGACACACGGAAGTGAGTCACCCGGGCATGTGAGGAGGGGCGGTCCCGGTCGGGGCCGCCCCTCCTGCGTCAGGGCGCCTTGCTCGGCGCGGGCGGCAGGGCGGGCGGGACGTGGTGCAACCCGGTGCCCTGCGGGCCGACGTGCGCGACGCGCTGCCACTGCGACTGCTGGCGAGTGCTGTAGGCGCCCGCACCGTAGGCGCCGTACGAGCTGCTGAACGACCCTGGCCGGTGACCGTCGGCGGCCGGGCTGCGCGGGATGTTCCCGAAGGCGGTGAAGCCCAGATCCTCCTCGCCGCTGCGGTCGCCCGGCAGCGCGCGGAAGGACTTGACGTACTCGGCGTAGAGCGCGTCGTAGATCGGCGTGGCCGATGGGCCGCCATGGTGGTCCTGAGCCGGCCGCGCGGACGGGACCGGCTGGCGGGACGGGCGGCGGGGAACGTCGTAGGTGTGCACGTATGTCCAAACGACCCCGGGTCGAAGGGGATGCGGGGCCCGTCTCACGTCCCCGCGAGCGGCATGGCGGCCGCCACCAGCTTGCCGCCCGCCGCCGCCCGGTCGAGCGCGTCCCGCAGCAGGTCCTCCCGCGGCTGGCGGCCGATCGACCCCACCGGCGCGGCGAACACGAGTGCCTGCTGGTGCTTGTTGGCGGCGTTGCGCCAGCTCTCGGTCACCTGCAGCGGCTGATGGGCCTGCCACCAGGCCACCGGCTGCCCGCCGTGCAGGCCGGGCTGCAGGACGGCGTGCAGCTGGCCCATGGCGAGCAGCACCGACCAGCCGTGCAGCACCGGCGGCACCTCGGCCAGCTCCGTCAGCGGCATGAAACCCTGCTCGATGAGCAGCGGCAGGAAGTCGTCGCCGACACCGGTCGTGCCCGGCCGCACGACGGGCGCGGTCGGCTCGACGACCAGGGCCGGGTGCAACTCCCCGGCCACCAGGACGAGTCCGCTGGTCACCCCGAGCACGGCCTGCTCGGGGACGACCTTCGCGGGCTGCGGGCCCGCGGCGTCCCCGGAGATCGACCGCACGGCCCCCTGGAGCTGTTCCTCGGTGACCTGCACGACCTGCGAGGGCAGGCAGGTGGCGTGGGCGAAGGCGAGGACGGCGGTCTCCTCGCCGACGAACAGGACGGTGCTGGTGCGCTCCTGTCCGGTGTCGCCCGGTGTGCGGCAGGACGTGCAGTCGTAGCTGCCGGGGGCGTTCTCTCCGGCGAGCAGCCGGTCGGCCTCTTCGTCGCCGATCTCGGCACGTACCTCGTCGCTGACGTCGAGCATGCGCGGCACGGGTGGCTCCCTCGGGATGTGATGCGTGGCGGGGCCGGGTGGCTCCCGGCCCGTGAACCGGGCGGATCCCGGGCTCATGCAGAAGACAACGGGCGATCTGTGGCGGTAGTCACGCTCGGCGGCGATCGGAATCGAACCATCCACCGCGCAGGGTCACGATGGGTGCGGAATCGGGCACTCACTGTCAATTACCCGAAAGCGGGGAGGAGTTGCTTCCGTGAGGTGGCTCACAGAGCGGCCGGACGGATGGTCGACAAATCCCGAAATCGCGGAATGAAGTGGGTGGCCGAAATTCGCCGATACCCCAGGTAACGGTGAACTGGCCTGGAAAGACAGGCAGTTGGTTGATGCCGGCTCGGTGACCTCCCTACATTCCTCCGCCGTGTGCAACGAGCGGTGCAACGAGCACCGTTCGGATCCGTTTGCGGATCCAGGTCCTTCGGGAAGGAATCACATGTCCGAATGTGCCGATACCACCCGCGACAACGTCCGTAAGACGCGTACGACGGCGGTCCTCGCCGGGGCCGCTCTGCTCGCCGCCCCCCTCGGACTGCTGACCGCGACCGGCGACGCCGCGGCGGCGGACGGCGGGGTGTGGGACCGCATCGCCCGCTGCGAGAGCGGCGGCGACTGGCACATCAGCACCGGCAACGGCTACTACGGAGGACTCCAGTTCTCCGCCGGCACCTGGCGCGCGTACGGCGGCACGGCCTACGCGCCGACGGCCGACAAGGCCACCAGGGAACAGCAGATCGCCGTCGCCGCCCGGGTCCAGCGCGCCCAGGGCTGGGGCGCCTGGCCGACCTGTGCGGCACGGGCCGGGGCGTACGGCGACGCGCCCGCGGCCGCGTCCGGCTCCTCGTCGGCCACCGAGTCCGCCACGTCGCAGTCGTCGAAACCGTCCAAGCCGTCGAAGCCGGTGAAGGCGCCGGAACGTTCGGCGGGCCACCCCGGCCGCGGGGAGTCCCGCGGCGACTACACCGTCCGCGCGGGCGACACGCTGAGCACGATCGCCGCCCGGCACGGGACCACCTGGCAGCGGCTGTACGCCCGCAACAAGGCCGTCATCGGCGCCGATCCCGACGTCATCATGCCCGGGCAGCGGCTCGAAATCTGACCAGCCCGCCCCACCCTGCCCCGCCCTGCCCCGCCCCGGCCCCGGATCCCTGCCCGGATCCCGGGCCGGGGCTTCTGCGATGTGCCTGGGCGCCTGTTCCGAGCCCGCCGGTGGACTTGCGCCATGCCGCCTGCAAGCCGACCCTTGAAAGCACCGGGCGTGTCCTGCCCGGACCGGCACCCGGTGGTGAGAGCCGGGTGCCCCGGGGCGACATGAACAGCACCTGCTTCGACGTGCCGCAACTGCCGTACGAGGCGTAGATCATGCAACCAAAGCGCCGGGTCGCGGGTCCAACCGGGCAGAGCACGCCGAGGAGGGCCCAGACAGACCCGAGGGGAGATCCGCACCGCATGACGACGCCGGCTCGGCGGTCCGCACCGCTGCGCGCCGACTGCATCGCCGACTCCGCGGGCGGGTTGACCTTCGACGTCCCCGCGGCCGGCGAGGCGGGGACGGCCCACCTGGTGCTGCGCCGCCGCGACGGTCGGGAGGAGGTCTGCCTGCCGCTGACCCCGGCGGCGAGCGGCCGCCTGCGCGCCGCGCTGCCCAGCATCGTCGCGCTGCCCGAGGGCCGCTGGGACGCCTTCGCCTGCACGGACGACGGCGAGACACGGCGTCTCGTGCCCGGCGTCACCGACCTGCGCTCCCTCGCGGCCCGCACGCCCAGCGGCTCCCGCGGCCACGTCGCCGTGCGGGTTCCCTACGCGACCCGGCAGGGCAACCTCACCGTCCGCAGTTGGCTGCGCGCCCCGCACGCCGAGGCGGGCGACCTGCGCACCGGCGAGGGCACGCTGACGGTGCACGGACGCGTGTACGGCACCGCGCTCACCGCCGACGCCTGCGCCGAAGTGCGCGGCCGCCACGCCCCGGACCCCGTGCGGCGGCTGGACATCCGCGCCGAGGACGCCGAGTTCCGCTTCACCGTGCCCTACGCCCGCCTGGAGCCGGGCATCTGGGACCTGTGGCTGCGGCCCGCGGGGACGACGGGGCCGGGCGTGCGGATCGCGCGGCTGCTCGACGACGTCGCCGACCGGAAGCCCGGGCCCGCCGGCGCACGCGTGCGCGTGGACACCCCGCACGGCCCGGTCGAGGCCGGTCCCTACTACACACGCGACAACGACCTGTCCGTGTCCGTCACCCCCGTCACCCCCGCCGCGTCACCGCGGTGACCCATCGCGGACAAAACCTGTCCGCGATGGCTGGCAGACTCGGGTCATGTTGGAGACTTCGGCACGACTGCTGCGCCTGCTCTCGCTCCTGCAGGCCCACCGTGAATGGTCCGGCGCCGACCTCGCCGAACGTCTCGGCGTCACCCCGCGCACCGTGCGCCGGGACGTGGAGCGGCTGCGCGAGCTCGGCTACCCCGTCAACGCCAGCCCCGGCACCGGCGGCGGCTACCAGCTGGGCGCGGGGGCGGAGCTGCCGCCGCTGCTGCTGGACGACGACGAGGCGGTCGCCGTGGCCGTCGGGCTGCGCACGGCCGCCGGGCAGGGCATCGAGGGCATCGGCGAGACGTCCGTGCGGGCCCTGGCCAAGCTGGAGCAGGTGCTGCCGGGCCGGCTGCGCCGTCGGGTGGGCGCGCTGAACGCCTTCACCGTGCCGATGCTGCGCGGCCCGCAGTCCTCCGCCGTCGACCCGGCGGTCCTGACCGAGCTGGCCGCCCTGTGCCGGGACTGCGAACGCCTGCGCTTCGAGTACCGCGACCACGGCGGCGCCGCCACCCGCCGCACGGTCGAGCCGCACCGCCTGGTGTGCAGCGAGCGCCGCTGGTACCTGGTCGCCTGGGACCTCGACCGCGGCGACTGGCGCACCTTCCGCGTCGACCGCATCACCCCCAGGCCCCCGCACGGCCCCCGCTTCGCCCCGCGCACCCCGCCCGCCGACGACCTCGCCGCGTACGTCTCCCAGGGCGTCTCCACGCGCGTGTACGCCGAGCATGCCGTCATCCGGCTGCTGGCGCCCCTGGAAACGGCGGCCGAGCGCATCTCGCCGTCGGCCGGCCGGCTGGAGGCGGACGGGCCCGGACGCTGCATCCTGCGCGCCGGCGCCGCGAGCCTCGACCTGATGGTGCTGTACGTCATGATGACCGGCTTCGACTTCGAGGTGCTGGAGCCCGCCGAGCTCACCGACGCGATCAGGACCGCCCGTGACCGCCTGTCCCGGGCCCTGGGCGAGGCTCCGTGACGCGGGGATCCTGTGGCCGAACGGTGCTTTCCCTGTGTCCGGGCGGTTCGTGCCTCCCGGGCGGAATCGGCCGGGAATGGGGTCCGGGGGGACTTTCGGGGCGTTTTCCGAGCGGATATCGGAGGCGCCGTCGCACCGCACGGGAATTCCGTTCGCTTTACCCGCGGAAGATGTCCGGAACCGTCCGAACGAGTGATGGTGTTCGACCGAAACGCGTGTCGTGGTCCTGTGACAGAAGTGTGACCGGAGCAGGACGGGCGCCCCTCCGCGCCGGTCCGGCCTTCCCCGGCCGCGGGCCAGGGCCTAGCGTGGCGGCATGGACTCGATTCCCACTCCGCCGGCGGAGCCCCAGGACAGCCCGGAGGGCTACGTCGGACTCGACGCCGCCGGGGCCGAGCGGCTCGCGCGTGAGCGTGGCTGGAGCACGGTGCGCTCGCTGCCGCCGGGGGCGATCATCACGATGGAGTACCGCGTCGGCCGGCTGAACTTCGAGGTGACCGACGGCCGGGTGACGCGGGCCTGGAAGGGCTGACGGACGGCGATGGCCCCGGCTCCGGGCGCTGACGGACGGCGACGGCCCCGGCTCCGCGAGGGAACCGGGGCCGTCCCCGCGCGGGGGAGGCTGTGCGTACCGGCCCCGCCGCGCCGGTGGCGTCAGCCGCCCGCGACCGGCCGGGCCGCCGAGGTGGTCGTGGTACGCGGGACGCGGTCGGCGTGCGGCGGCCTGCGGCTGCCGGCCGGCGTGACCGGCGTGCGCTCCGAGCGGGTCGTGTGCGGCCCCGGGGCCAGGTAGACCGGCGCGCGTGCCGAACGGGTCATGGCGGCGATCGTCTCGCGGGCCGCGGCCTCGTCCTGCGCGGAGGAGGCCCGCGGCTCGGTGAGCGCGGGCACCGCGACCGGGGCGGGCGCGGCGCCGGTGACGCCGCCGCGGGCGCGCCAGCGGTCGCGCAGGTCGAAGAGGGCGACCTCGGCGCCGGCGATCAGCGGCTCGCACCAGGGCAGGGCGAGCAGGATGAGCAGACCGGCGGTCCAGCCGAGCAGCACGTCGCTCAGCCAGTGCGTACCGAGGTACACGGTGGCCATCCCGACGCCGAGCGCGGTCACCGCGGACACGGCGGACAGCCAGCGGCGGGCTCTCGGGGTGGACGCCAGATAGGCCAGGATGCCCCAGGTCACCACCGCGTTGGCGGTGTGGCCGCTGGGAAATATGTCGCCGCCCAGGCCCATCTCGTTCGAGCCGATGGTGGTGGCGTAGTGCGGGCCGAGGCGGCCCATGCCGAGCTTCGCGGCGCCCACCGTGACGTTCAGCAGCAGCAGCGAGGCGCCCAGGGTCAGCAGCGGGCGCAGCGTGTGCTGCCGCCAGGAGCGCCAGCCCAGCCAGGCCGCGACCATCACCGCGGTGGGCCCGCGCTGGCCCAGGACCACGTAGTAGTCGACGAACCAGTGGATGCCGGACCACTGCTGGTACGGCCGGAAGAACATGACCTGCCAGTCGAGGCGGACCAGCCACGAGGTGGTCACCACGAGCCACACGATCGCCAGGTAGAAGGCGAACGTGCCGACGAGCAGCGCCACCCGGTGCCGGCTCATCCTCGGCACGTCGAGGTTGGCCGGTCGTTGCGGCTCCCGGTCCAGCCTGGTGAACACCCGGTCCAGACGGGTGAGGATTCGTTCGGTACGCACCCAATCGACGTTACAGCGAGTGAGCGCAGTTCTCCGTCGAATCAGCGGCTTTGTGATGACGATGTGATGTGGGATTCCTCTCAGCCGGGCTTTATTTCCAGCGAATCCACATTGCCGGGGCCGCGTGCTCCTTCAATTCCTTTGATCATTCCATGGAACGGTTAAATGGAGCTTTTGAATTCGTTAACCGAATGCTGGTACGGATTTACCCGGGCGCTCATCACGCAGCGCGGTCGCTCACGGCGGACCCGAGCCGTTCAGCCAGAACGCCCCGTACACGGCGGACACCGCCGCGACGCCGCCCACCACCAGCGCCGACCTGGACGGGCGCAGCCGCGCCAGAACCACGGCGAGGGGCAGCAGCAGCGGGAAGGCGGGCATCAGCAGGCGCGGTTTGGAACCGAAGTAGCCCGACGCGCACAACGCGAGGGCGGTGACCGCGCCCGCGTACACCAGGAGCGGGAGCGGCTGGCGCTGCCGCACGCACGCCCCGTACAACAGGCCGACCAGGACGACCCCGGCGATCAGGCCGACGCCCGCGAGGGCCGACGGGAGGGACGTGAACCGGCCGGCGACGAAGCGGGCGAAGGCGTAGCCGCCGTCGAAGCCGTTGCGCCAGCCCGCCTGGACGTCGAGGTAGCCGAGGAGGCCCTGGCCGGTGCGCCGGCCGACCCACAGGACGTACCCGGCCGTGCCGAGGGGCGCGAGCAGCATGCCGAGGGCGCGCCGCCGGACGGTCGCGCCCCCTGGGGGCGGGTTGTCCCCGCGGTGGGGGGCGCGTGCGGGGCCGCGCGCGCCGTGCGGGCCGGGAACGCTCCCGTTTCGCACGAACGAGGCGATGCCCGCCGCCCACACGGCGGCCGCGACCGCGAGCCCCACCGGCCGGGTCAGCCCCGCCAGCAGGGCCAGCGAGCCGGCCGCCGGCCAGCGGCCGGCCAGCACCGCGCACAGCGACCAGGCGGCCAGCGCCGTGAACAGCGACTCGCTGTACGCCATCGACTGCACGATCCCGACGGGCAGGGCCGCCCACAGCAGCACCGCGCACACCCCGGCCCGCGGGCCGTACAGCCGGTCCGCGACGGCGAAGATCCCCCAGGCCGCAGCGAGCGAGGAGAGCAGGGCGACCGCGAACCCCGCGCCCGCGTACGACAGCGGCGTCACGGCGTGCAGCAGCCGCTCCAGCCAGGGCAGCAGCGGGAAGAACGCCAGGTTCGAGTGGACGTCCCCGTTCGGCAGCCGCACCTCGTAGCCGTAACCGAGCCCGGCGACCCTCGCGTACCACAGCGAGTCCCAGCGGGCGGTGAGCAGGGTGTACGCGCTCCTGCCGCGCGCCGCGCTCCACAGGGCCAGTACCACCAGGCCCAGGGCGCGCACGGCCGCGTACCCGAGCAGGGCCGGGGCCGCCCGGCGCAGGGCCGCGGCGCCGGGCGGGGCGGCGCGCGTCGCGAGATCGGTCACGGCCCCGATTATCGGCCGCACGCGGAACCGGACGGCCGGGCGGGGCGTGGTCGCGGGGGAGGAGAGTGGCGTACGCCACACAGGTTCGCGCGGAGTCTGAGAGGTCCGCCACTCGGTACTGTCCGGATCTCGCGTACTCTGACGTGTCACTCGCCTTCGTTTGCGCGGGCCGGGGAGCACTGCTCCTCTCGGCCAGAGTCACGGGGAGTCCCCACCCGTGAGCCCGCCGGACGCGAGGGAAAGTCTGGGAGGTACGTACATGTCCCTAACGACCACGGCCGCCGCTGAGCTGCGCCGTCGGGCGGCCGGGGCCGGTGCCAACCGCTGGGTCGTCCTCGTCGTGCTGTGCGTCAGCCTGCTGCTGGTGGCGGTCGACGCGACCGTGCTGCACGTGGCGGTGCCGGCCGTCACCGAGGACCTCAGGCCCGGCGCGATAGAACTGCTCTGGATCGTCGACGTCTACCCGCTCGTCTGCGCCTCGCTGCTGATCCTCTTCGGCACGCTCGGCGACCGGGTCGGCCGCAGACGGATCCTGCTCCTCGGTTACGCGCTGTTCGGCGTCGCCTCCGGGCTGGCCGCCCTCGCCCGCGATCCCCAGGTTCTGATCATGGCGCGGGCGCTGCTCGGCGTCGGCGGCGCGATGATCATGCCGGCCACGCTCTCGATCCTGCGCCAGGTCTTCCCCGACCGGCGTGAACGGGCGCTCGCGATCGGTGTCTGGAGCGCGGTCGCCGCGGTCGGCGCGGCCGTCGGCCCGCTGCTCGGCGGCTTCCTGCTGGAGCACTTCTGGTGGGGTTCGGTCTTCCTGGTCAACATCCCGCTGATGCTGGTCAGCCTGCCGGTGGGCCGGATCCTGCTGCCGGAGTCGCGGGGCGCGAGCGACGGGCCCTGGGACGTGGTCGGCGCGCTGACCGCGGCGGCCGGGCTGTTCGGCGTGGTGCTGGGCGTGAAGCGGCTCGGCGGCGGCGAAGCGCCGGGGAGCGTGTTCACGGTGGCGCCCCTGGTGGTGGGCGCGCTGCTGCTGGTGCTGTTCGTGCGCAGGCAGCGGCGCCGTACGCATCCGCTGGTCGACCTCGGCATGTTCGCGCGGCCGGCGTTCAGCACGTCCGTGGGGTGCATCGTGCTGGCGATGCTCGCCCTGGTGGGCCTGGAGCTGATCGCCGCGCAGTACCTGCAGCTGGTGCTCGGGCTGTCGCCCCTGGAGACGGGCCTGCGGCTGCTGCCGCTGACGTTCGCCGCGATGGCTGCCGGGCTGGCGGGGGCACGGATGCTGCGGCGCTTCGGGCCGCGCCGGATGGTGTGCTTCGGGTTCTGCCTGACCGCCGGGGCCGTGGTGCTGCTGACCGCGATGGGCGCGACGGACGACCCCGCGCTGCTGCTGTCCGGTTTCGTGCTGCTGGGCTTCGGCCTGGAGACGACGCTGTTCGGGGCGTACGAGTCGATGCTGAGCGAGGCCCCGACCGCGCAGGCCGGCGGGGCTGCGGCGATCGGGGAGACGTCGTACCAGCTGGGCGCCGGCATCGGGATCGCGCTGCTCGGCAGCGTGATGAACGCGGCGTACGCGCCGGGGCTGTCGGCCGTCCCCGGGGTGCCGGCGTCGGCGTCCGCCTCGGCGGGGCATTCGCTGGGCGAGGCCTACGAGGTCGCCGGGAAGCTCGGCGGGCCGGTCGGCGCGGCCCTGCACCGGGCGGCGCGGGACTCCTTCGTGCACGGGCTGCACGTGACGCTGCTGGTGAGCGCCGGGCTGTTGCTGCTGGGGGCGGTGATGGCGCTGCGGCTGCCGAGGGTGATGCAGTGCGCGGAGCCGCCGGCCGTCGAGGTGCCCGCACCCCGGGAGGCCACCCAGCCCCGTGTCTCGGTGTGATCCCGGTCGAACCGCGCCAGGGGATTCTGCTCGCCCGCCCACCCGGGGCGGCGCTCGGATGCCGTGCCGGCCGCCTGCGTCCCGAGCAGGTCGGCTTCGGCGGACTGGACGACGTCCGCGAGGCCATCGAGATCTGCCGTACGGCGCGGACGACACCAGCTCGTGCTGGGCAAGGCGCTCACCGGGCTCGACGCCTTCCGGTGAACCCCGCGTGGGGCGGGGCCGGTGAGCGGCCCTGCCTCAGCTCTGGTTGAAGAACCCGTCCGTCCGGTGGGAGGCCGGCTCGCCGCTCACGATCTCGGTGTCGGCCGGGCTCAGCAGGAACACGCGGTTGGACACGCGGTCGATCGAGCCGCGCAGGCCGAAGATGAGCCCGGCCGCGAAGTCGACGACGCGCTTGGCGTCGCCGGGCTCCATGGCCGTGAGGTTGATGATCACCGGAACGCCCTCGCGGAACATCTCGCCGATGGCGCGAGCGTCCCGGAAGCTGTCCGGCGTGATCGTGCCGATGCGGCGGCCGCGGTCCTCCGCGACGTCCGTGGCCACCCTGACCCGCGGGTCGGTGACCCAGGCATCCCCGGGCTCGGTCCCTTCGGAGTAGTCGTCGTCGTAGTAACGCTCGTCATCTTTGTCGTCGACGAGGCCAAGCCAGGCACTCGCCTTGCGTACCGATCCCATGGACGCCTCCTCTCACAGCGGTCTTTCGTGCTTTCCGCATCCCTATGGTCATCCATGATGCGGACGTCGCGCCAAGTGGATAGACGCCGCGCGGGGGGTTTGTGACGGTACTGGTGCACAGCGAATCCGTCGAGAGTCCGTATGTCCCAAGGGTTGTTGCCCAAACGGCTGCTGACTGTGAGTGAAATATGATTCTTGCTGGCGGACGGGTGACGGGCGGCGCGTACGGGTGAAGGAACGGTCGGTACGATGCGCCAGTTCAACGCCTTACAGGTGGTCGCGCACGCCACGGGGGGATCGTCTTGTTCGGAATTGTCAGACCTTGTCGGCATCGGCTGGGAGAGCGCCTGGGGGCCCAGTGGATGGCCCATCTGTGCGGGTTGTGTCTCGCTCTCCGTAAGGACCACGGACAGTTCGCGCGATTCGTGACGAACTATGACGGACTTCTCATATCGGTGCTGACGGAGGCTCAGGCCGAAAGGCAGGACGGGCGGCGGCGCACGGCGGGGCCGTGCCCCCTGCGCGGCATGCGCACCGCGTCCGTCGCGCGGGGCGAGGGGGCGCATCTCGCCGCCGCCGTCTCGCTGGTGCTCGCCTCGGCCAAGGTGCGCGACCATGTCGCCGACGGCGACGGGCTGCTGGCCCGCCGGCCCGTGGCCGTCGCCGCCCGCCGGGTCGCCGCGAGCTGGGGTGCGGCGGGCGCCCGCGGCGGTGTCGCCGTCGGGTTCGACACCGCCGTCCTGCTGGACGCGGTGGAGCGGCAGACCGGCATCGAGGCGCTCGCCGGGCCGGGGACGCCCGTGCTGACGGTCACCGAGCCCACCGAGACGGCGACCGCCGCCGCCTTCGCCCACACCGCGGTGCTGGCCGGCCGGCCGGGCAACGCCGAGCCGCTCGCCGAGGCCGGCCGTCTCTTCGGGCGGCTCGCGCACCTGTTGGACGCCGTGGAGGACCAGGAGGCCGACGCCGCCTCGGGCGCGTGGAACCCGCTCACCGCCACCGGGACACCGCTCACCGAGGCCCGGCGGCTGGCCGACGACGCGCTGCACGGGATACGGCTGGCGCTGCGCGAGGCCGAGTTCACGGACGGCGCGCTCGTGCACCGGCTGCTCGTGCACGAGTTGCGCACCTCCGTCGACCGGGCCTTCGGTACCGCTTCCTGCGCCCACGGGACCGCGAAGTCGGCGTCCGGTCCGTCCGCGCCGCCCGGCGGGCCGGGCACCCCGCTGCCGCCCCGCGCCCCGCGCGGGCTCATCGCGGGCTGCGCGGTGTGGCTGGGGCTCGCCTGTACCTGCCAGATGTGCTGCGGCGAGTTCGAGGACCCGTGGAGCCGCCAACGCCGCGACGGCCTGTGCAGCAACGCCGACTGCAGTGACTGCGGCGACTGCTGCAACTGCTGCGAGTGCTGCGGGAACTGCGGTGACGGGTGCGACTGCTGCGACTGCGGCTGCGACTGCTGAACCGGGTGTCCGCCGGCCCCGCCGGTGAGAGCCGGCGGGCGGCGGAGCCGGGAGGCGGCCGCGTCATTGGGGAGAGGACGCGTGTGGGTGTGCGCATCGCGTGCGATGTCCTGTGTGCGGGAGACGTGAAAGAGCGCGAGGGGAGGGGTGCGCGTGTGAAGGCGAAGACGAGGAGAAGAAGGTGAAGGAAGGTGAAGAAGGAGAACGCGGAAGGCGCCCGGTCGGATCAGGGCGCGCAGCGGGGTCGGCTCAACAGGAAGAGGACCACACGCGACCGAAGTCGATGTGGGAGCGCGTGACCAGCCACTGATGCGGATGCATGGGCCAAGTGGAACAGGCATCCGGTTCCGCGTCAACTGACGTGAGACGCACGGTCCATATTCCGGACATCCTTGACAGCGGAGGGAAACGCCCCCGTACAGTCGGTGGGCGGCTCTGCTGAGGGGCTCGGCCGCGCGGCGCCGTCAGGCGCGCCCGTGTGAAGGCATCACCGTGTTCGACCTATGTCACGGAGCCTTCGCATGTCTTCCGACACCCTCGCCCAAGCCCCCGCCGCACCGGACATACCGCAGCGGGCGGACGCCCCGCGGACCGATCCGCGGCGCCGGTCCGGCCGATCGGCCGAAGCCCCCGCCCGGTTCCACGGGGAGAATCGCCACGCCCGCGGACCGGAGCGCCTGCGATGAGGCCGCAGCTGGTCATCGTCGGCGCCGGACCCCGGGGCACCGGCGTCATCGAGCGTATCGCCGCCAACGCGCCCGGGCTGTACGCCGGCCGGGGCCTCGACATCCACCTCGTCGACCCGCATCCGCCGGGCGGCGGGCGCATCTGGCGCGCCGCGCAGTCGCCGCTGCTGTGGATGAACTCCCACGCCGAGGACGTCACCGTGTTCACCGACGAGACGGTGGCCATGGAGGGCCCGGTGCGGGAGGGCCCCACCCTGCACGAGTGGGCCGGCATCGACGGACGCACCTTCGCCGACCGGCAGTTGCAGGGCGCGTACCTGCGCTGGGCCCACGAGCGGGCCGTCGCCGCCCTGCCCCCGGAGATCACCGTCCACCACCACGCCCGGCGTGCGCTGCGCGTCGACGGGACACCCGAGGGCCGCCAGCAGGTGTGGCTGGAGGACCGTCCACGCCCGCTCCCGGCCGACCTCGTCATCCTCGCGCTGGGCCACCTAGACGCCGAACTGGACCCCGAGCAGGCGCGGTTGGCGTCGTACGCCCGTGAGCACGGGCTGGTCCACCTGCCGCCGGACTTCACCGCCGACAGCGACCTGTCCGCGCTCGAACCCGGCGAGAGCGTCCTCGTGCGCGGCTTCGGGCTCGCCTTCGTCGACCTGATGGTGCTGCTGACCGAGGGACGGGGCGGACGGTACGAGGGTGACACGTACGTGCCGTCGGGCCGGGAGCCGGTGCTGTACGTGGGATCGCGGCGCGGAGTGCCGTACCACTCGAAGATCGGTTACGACCTCGACGGCGAACGGCCACCGCTGCCGAGGTTCTTCGGGCCGGCCGAGACCGAGGCGCTGCTCGCCCGGCCGGACGGCTTCGACTTCCGGCGTGACGTCTGGCCGCTGGTGGAGAAGGAGCTGCGGTTCGCGCACTACCACCGGCTGTTCACCGCCCACCCCGAACGCACCGCCATGTCCTGGGCCGACTTCGAGGAGAAGTTCACGGCCGCGAGCGGCGCGGACCTGCAGGCCCTCGTGGTGTCCGCCGTGCCCGACCCGGCCGACCGGCTCGACCTGGCCGCGCTCGACCGTCCGCTGGACGGGGTGCGCCACGGCTCCCACGAGGAGTTCCAGGAAGGCATGCGCGCTTACGTGGAGCGCGACCTGGCACGGCGTCACGATCCGCGGCACAGCACCGACCTGGCCGTCTTCCTCGCCCTGCTCTCGGTCTACGGCCAGCTGGTCCGGCTCGGTGGCATCGGCTCCTGGTGGCACGGCTTCTTCAGCTACCTGGCCTCCGGGCCGCCCGGACCCCGGCTGCGGCAGATGCTGGCGCTGTCCCGGGCCGGAGTGCTGCGTTTCCTGGGCGCCGACATGAGCGTCACCGCCGAGGACGGCGTGTTCCGCGCGTCGAGCGCCACCGTGCCGGGCTTCGCCGTCGAGGCGCGCGCGCTGGTCGAGGCACGGCTGCCCGAACCCACCGTCGGCCGGGCCCGCGACAGCCTGCTGCGCGCCCTGCACGCCGACGGGGCGGCCGAGACGCCCGACGGGCTGCTCCGGGTGGACCCCGCGGACGGGCGGATCCTCGACCGGGACGGCCGGCCGCATCCGCGGCGGTTCGCGCTCGGCCCGTACACCGACGGCCGCACCCCGGGCGCCTTCACCCGGCCGCGCACCGGCGGCCCCGCGTTCCGGCAGAACGACGCGACCGCCCGGAGCGCGCTGCGGTTCCTGTCCACGCTCGACTCCGCCACGGCGCACGGCTCCGTCACGGAGCTCGGGAGTTCCACGGCGCTCGGCTCCGTCACAGCGCTCGGCTCCGTCACGGAGTTCGGCTCCGCCACCGGGCTCGACGCCTCCACGGCGCTCGACGGCTCCACGGCGCTCGACGCCTCCACGGCGCCGTGAGGCGGCTGCGGCGCCCGCGTACGTCCCACCGCACCGAACACCCCCGACCCCAAGGAGTCCCCGCGATGAGCGTCACGGTCGACAACAGGGCCGTCCGCAACAGCGACCGCATGGACGGCGCGCCGGTGGGCCGCCGGCGCGCCGGTGACCGGCTGCCCGAACGGCGGATCGTCGAGCAGGACCCGCCCGGCGACGGCGTCGACACCCTCGACGTCCTCGACGCTCCGCGCGACGAGCGCACGCGGGCCTTCCCCTCCTGGGGCCTGTGATGTCCAGGATGCTGCACCTGGCCGCCGCCATGGACCCGATCGCGGCGGTCGACGACGGATGTCATGTGGAACTCGCGCGGCTCGCCGAGCGCGGAGGGCTCGACTTCGTGACGCTGGACGACGACTCCTCCGCCCTGGCCGTGCTGACCAGGGTCGCGCACGCCACCAGCCGCGTCGGTCTGGTGCCCGGCGTCACGACCACGGGCACCGAGCCGTGGCGCGTCCGGGCCGCCGTCGCCGCCCTCGACCGGGTCAGCCACGGCCGGGCCGGCTGGCGCATCGACGTGCCGGCCGCCGCGGGCGCCGCGGGCGGCGCCGGTGAAGCCGCCGACGCGGCAGCCGGGTTGTGGGACGACCGGGAGGACGACGCCGGCGCACGAGGCGAGCCGCGCTCCCCGCAGGGCCGTCCGGTGCGCGTGGTCGACGCCACCGAGGAACCCGCCCGGCGCGTCGCCGCCCGGTACGCCGACGTGGCGCTCGTCCGGGTCGCGGGCCGCGCGCAGGCGGCGGCCGTACGGGACCGGCTGCGGGAGGAGGCCGCCGCATACGGGCGCGGCCGGCACGGCCCGCGCGTGCTCGCGAGCCTCCTCGTCGATCTCGGCGGCGGCGAGCACGCCGCCGAACCCGGCCACGGCGGCGGCGGTCCGCGGCAGACCGCGCGGGGCCCGCTGTACCGGGGCGGTCCCGTGGACCTCGCGGAGCTGATCGCCGCCTGGTACACCGAGGGCGCCGTCGACGGCTTCCACCTCACGCCCGTCGAACCGCGCCGTGACCTGGAGCGACTGGTCAACGGAACGGCCGCGCTGCTCCAGCACCGCGGCCTGTTCCGCACCTTCTATCCGGGCGGCACGCTGCGGGACCACCTCGGCCTCGCGGCCCCCGCCGCCCGGCACACCGTGGCCGGTGGCGCGTCCTGACGGTCCGGCATGCCGTGGTTTCATCGCCACGCCGAGTCGGCTGACGCGGGCATGACAGGCATTGCGCCATTCCGACGGCGTCTCACGGACTCCCGCCGGGTGCGGACTTCCACCCTCCAGGGTGAAGAACAGCGAGAATGCTTCGGTCCGCGGCAAGATCAACGACCTTGCGGTGAAGCCCGGTTGGACGTCATGCGGCCGAAAGGCGCCCTTGCGCCGCTCGACGCTGCGGCCGAATACTCCCGGCAAGCGCCTCGTCAGAGACACAGCGTGTCCGAAATCCGGATACCTGTGCGCCTGGCTGCGCCTCACGGGCCCCGACCCCACGCGGGCCCCCGAATTCCCTTGGAGGGAACGAAAAGTGAGGATCAAGCGCACAACTCCCCGCAGCGGTATCACGAGACGGACTCGGCTGATCGCCGTCACCACCGGACTCGTTGCCGCGGCAGCGGTCGCGGTCCCCAGCGCGAACGCGTCCAGCGCCACCCCCTTCAGCACCGCCCAGCTCAAGAGCGCGGGCAACTCGGTGCTGAAGGCCGATGTCCCGGGCACCGCCTGGGCCGTCGACAGCAAGACCAACCGGGTCGTCGTCACCGTCGACAGCACGGTCTCCAAGGCCGAGATCGCGAAGATCAAGCGCCAGGCCGGCAGCAACGCCGGTGCCCTGACCATCAAGCACACCCCGGGCACCTTCAAGAAGCTGATCTCCGGCGGCGACGCGATCTATGCGAGTAGCTGGCGCTGCTCGCTCGGCTTCAACGTCCAGGACTCCAGCGGGAACTACTACTTCCTGACCGCCGGTCACTGCACCGACGGCGCGGGCACCTGGTGGTCGGACTCGTCCCACTCGACCACCCTCGGCACCACCGCCGGGTCCAGCTTCCCCACCAACGACTACGGCATCGTGCGCTACACGAACTCGTCCGTGACCAAGTCGGGCACCGTGGGCAGCCAGGACATCACCAGCGCGGCCACCCCGTCGGTCGGCACCACCGTCTACCGCCGCGGCTCCACGACCGGCACGCACAGCGGCCGCGTAACCGCGCTCAACGCGACCGTCAACTACGGCGGCGGCGACATCGTCTACGGCATGATCCAGACCACGGTCTGCGCCGAGCCCGGCGACTCCGGCGGCCCGCTGTACGGCGGCACCACCGCCTACGGTCTGACCTCCGGCGGCAGCGGCGACTGCACCTCCGGCGGCACGACCTTCTTCCAGCCGGTGACCGAGGCGCTCAGCGCCTACGGGGTGCACGTCTACTGATCCGCTGCCGATACGCGCCACCGGCGCGCGCATGAGCCGACCCGCGCATGAGCCGACCCGTGGCCGGCAGCGTCCGAGCCCCCGCACGCCCCACCGTGCGGGGGCTCGCCCGTGCCGTGAGCCCCGGAGCCCCGGAGCCCCGGAGCCCCGGAGCCCCGGAGCCCTGGAGCCCCCGGAGTCCCCGGAGCCGCCGGAGTCCCGGAAGTCCCGTCCCGCACGTGGGGGCGGGACTTTCGCACGATGTGAACAGGGACCTTCGTCCCCCCAAGTGGGGGCCGGTCTCGCGCCCCCCGCATCGGGCCGCCGCGGTCGAATGGATATGTCAGCGAAGGGTCGTGGTGGAGGAGGCCGGCCATGCAGGTCGAAGAACGGGTGGACGTACTGGTCGAGGGCGCGCTGGAAGCACTTCGCCAGTTCGAGACCTACGACCAGGAGCAGGTCGACCACATCGTCAAGAAGGCGTCCCTCGCGGCCCTCGCCGCCCACGGCGACCTGGCCCGTCTGGCGGTCGAGGAGACCGGCCGGGGCATCTTCGAGGACAAGGCGGTCAAGAACATCTTCGCCTGCGAGCACGTCACCCACTCGATGCGCGGTCTGCGCACCGTCGGCGTGATCCACCGCGACGAGCTGACCGGCGTCACCGAGATAGCCGAGCCGGTCGGGGTCGTCTGCGCGATGACGCCGGTCACCAACCCGACCTCCACCACCGTCTTCAAGGCGCTCATCGCCCTGAAGACCCGCAACCCGATCGTCTTCGCCTTCCACCCCAGCGCCCAGGGGTGCTCGCGCGAGGCCGCCCGCATCGTGCGGGACGCGGCCGTCGCGGCCGGCGCGCCGGAGAACTGCGTGCAGTGGATCGACGAGCCGTCGATGGAGGCGACCCGGCTGCTGATGAACCACGACGGCGTCTCCACCATCCTCGCCACCGGCGGCAACGCGATGGTCCGCGCCGCCTACTCCTGCGGCAAGCCCGCCCTCGGCGTCGGCGCCGGCAACGTGCCCGCCTACGTCGCGGCCGACGCCGACCTCGCCCGGGCGATCCACGACGTCGTCCTGTCCAAGGCCTTCGACAACGGCATGATCTGCGCCTCCGAGCAGGCGGTCATCCTGGACCGGGAGGTCTACGAGGCCGGCATCGCCGAGATGAAGCGGCTGGGCGCCCACGTCGTCACCGCCGCCGAGAAGGAGAAGCTGGAGCAGTTCCTCTTCGGCGTCAGCGCGCACGGCACCAACTGCGGTGAGGCCAAGCTGAACGCGGCGATCGTCGGCAAGTCCGCCGCCTGGATCGCCGAGCAGGCCGGCTTCGCCGTGCCCGACGACACCTCGATCCTCGTCGCGGAATGCACCGAGGTCGGCGAGCGTGAGCCGCTGACCAGGGAGAAGCTGTCGCCGGTGCTGGCCGCGCTGAAGGCCCTGGACACCGAGGACGGACTGCGGCTGTCCACTCAGATGGTCGAGTTCGACGGCCTCGGACACTCCGCCGCCATCCACACCGAGGACGAGGAACTCGCGGAGGAGTTCGGCAAGCGGGTCAAGGCGATCCGCGTGATCGTCAACGCGCCGGCCAGCCTCGGCGGGATCGGCGACGTCTACAACGCCTTCCTGCCCTCGCTCACCCTCGGCTGCGGCTCGTACGGACACAACTCGGTGTCCAACAACGTCTCGGCGGTCAACCTGCTCAACATCAAGCGGATCGGGCGGCGCAACAACAACATGCAGTGGTACAAGGTCCCGCCGAAGATCTACTTCGAGAAGGGCGCGCTGCGCTACCTGAAGGCCATGCCCGACGTGCACCGCGTCACCGTCGTCACCGACCGCACCATGGAGCAGCTCGGCTTCGTCCGCCGGGTCACCGAGATCCTCAACTCGCGTGAGGAACCGGTCCTGATGCAGTACATCGACAACATCGAGCCCAACCCGGAGCTGTCCACCGTGCAGGCGGGCGCGGCCGCCATGCGGGAGTTCCGGCCGGACACCATCATCGCGCTCGGCGGCGGTTCGCCGATGGACGCGGCGAAGGTGATGTGGCTGATGTACGAGCGGCCGGAGGTCGAGTTCGCGGACACGAAGGAGAAGTTCTTCGACATCCGCAAGCGGGCCTACAAGTTCCCGCAGCTGGGCGACAAGGCCAAGCTGATCGCCATCCCGACCACCTCGGGCACCGGCTCGGAGGTCACCCCCTTCGCGGTCATCTCCGACCCGGAGGCCGCCAGGAAGTACCCGCTCGCCGACTACGCGCTCACCCCGCACGTGGCCATCGTCGACCCGGTCCTGTCGATGAACCTCCCGCCGACGGTGACCGCCGACTCCGGCTTCGACGCGCTGACCCACGCGACCGAGGCGTACGTCTCGGTGTACGCGAGCGACTTCACCGACGGACAGGCGCTCCAGGCGATCCGGCTGATCTTCGAGAACCTGGAGGCCTGCGTGAAGCAGGGCGCCAAGGCGCCGAAGGCCCGGGAGCGGATGCACAACGCCTCGACCATCGCGGGCATGGCGTTCGCCAACTCCTTCCTCGGCCTCGTCCACGCCATGGCGCACACCCTGGGCAACACCTTCCACGTCGCCCACGGCCGCACCAACGCGCTGCTGCTCCCGCACGTCATCCGGCACAACGGCACGGTCACCCACAAGGCGACCCCGTGGCCGAAGGCCGAGACCTACCGGGCGCCCGAGCGCTACCAGGACATCGCCCGCATGCTGGGTTTGCCGGCGGCCACCCCCGCGGAGGCGGTGGAGTCCTACGCCCGGGCGGTGGAGGACCTGCGCGAGCGCTGCGGCATCCCGGCCTCCTTCAAGGAGGAGGGCGTCGACGAGGAGGCCTTCCTGGCGGCGCTCCCGCAGCAGGCCCTCAACGCCTACGCCGACCAGTGCGCGCCCGCCAACCCGCGCATGCCGATGATCGACGACATGCAGGAGCTGATGCGCAAGGCGTACTACGGCGCCTGACCCGACCGGGTCCCGCCCGGCCCACCACGACGCCGGCCACCCCGGCCGCCGCCCCCGCCGCCCCCGCCGACCTGACCGGCGGCCGCGGCGCCCCACACGCAGCAGAAGACCACGACCCGCCGGTAGGTCAGGCCCATCGCGACGACGACCAGG